>JAICIM010000044.1 GCA_025928885.1 Ktedonobacteraceae bacterium
AAGGGCATCTCCGGCATCTCCAGCGATCTGCGCCCGATCTTGCGTGCGATCGAAGAGGAGCAGAACGAGCGGGCCATCCTCGCGCTTGATATCTATGTCTATCGCCTGCGCCTCTTCATCGGCATGATGGTCGCGTCCCTGGGAGGAATAGATGTGTTGACGTTTACGGGCGGCGTCGGCGAGAATGCTCCACTCGTACGCGCTCGTGCCTGCGATGAGCTGGGCTATCTGCATTTGAGCCTGAATGCTGAGAAGAATGCGGCCTCTCCAGCTGACGAGGATATCGCCACCGCCGATTCAGCCGTGCGCGTCCTGATCGTACATACCGAGGAAGATTGGGAGATTGCGCTTGAGTGCTGGCGTATTGCTCAGCAAAATTAACACATTATCATAACAAAATTACCGGATGCCCCTGTTTCATCGTAGTAGCACAAGGGAGTACAATAACGCATAGGAGATAGATTATGGCAGCGCTATAACATGATTCAGGAGGCATCACAATGATGAACTTATTTTTGGCAACCGGCGATGGTCTCGCACACCTCCAACAGGAAGCTGGAAATTGGACGGCTGCGCTTAAATTGCAGGGACAGCATATCCAGTGCCTGGCCCTCGATCCCCGGCAGAGCAATACGCTCTATGCCGGTTCTTCTGACAATGGCGTGTGGAAAAGCAGCGATGGGGGCATCACCTGGCTCCATCTCGATCTCCCACAGGCCAACGTCTTCTCACTTGCCATCAGTCCCGTTGATGGCACCGTCTACGCCGGCTGCGAGCCGAGCATGCTGTTTAAGAGCAGCGACAGAGGAGAGACATGGCGCGAGCTGGAGGCGTTGCGCTCTATTCCCTCCGCGCCGACCTGGAGCTTCCCTCCCCGTCCCTGGACCTCGCACGTGCGCTGGATCGCCCCAAATCCACACAAGGCACAGGTGTTGCTGGTCGGCATCGAGCTGGGAGGACTGATGTATAGCGAAGATGGCGGGGAGACGTGGGAGGATCACCGCTTCAATGCTCAGCGCGACGTTCACGCCCTCGCCTGGCATCCACAGACGGAGGGGCGGGCCTATGAAGCTGGCGGAGGCGGCACAGCATGGAGCCACGACGGCGGCAAATCCTGGGAACGCCTCGACGCGGGACGCCCCCATCACTACACCTGGGGACTCGCCGTTGATGCCGACGATCCCGATTGCTGGTACATCTCGGCCTGCCCCGGTCCACGCCAGGCTCACTACGCGCCCAATGCCCAGGCCGCCATCTATCGCTGGCAACAGAGCGGTCCCTGGAAACCCATCCTCCCTGCACTGGCCCATTTTCCGTATGCGTTGGCCTGTCTGGCGGGACAGATCTATGCCGGGCTAAGCGATGGCACCATCTACACCAGCGCAGATAAAGGCGAACACTGGCAACGTCTGGAGGTACATGGCGACCAGATACCTAAGATCCTGGCAATAGCTGGCACGGCCAGATAACGAGAGCAGCCCTCTCAATACAAAGGCTGCCTGACCTGTACGAATTGAAATAGGTATGCTATTCCTTTGGGGGCGGTAGCTTCTCGTCGCTGCTTGCCCCACTGATTCCTTTTTTAAATTCGACAATCCCTCTCCCGATGGAGCGGCTCAAATCGGGCAACTTTTTCGAACCAAACAGCAAAGCGCCCAGCGAGATAATAATGAGCAACTCAGGCCAGTGCAGCCCTAACATGTGGCTATCCTTTCTCCCTACGACACCACGAATGGTGTGGGGTCAACAGCAGAACAGCAGAACTCTGCTCTGCCTATAGAGATGCATGAGATGGTCGGTTTGTGACATCTTTTCTACAACAAACTTTTTTTGGAGAAACCCTTTAAGAACGCAATAGAACAAATTCCCCTCTCGCCATTCTCTACATCTAGTGTTACAATTAAGAAGGTCATCTATTCCCTCCATACAGCGATTCGTAACTGGAGTGACCGCAGGGTGCGATGCAGCATAGGCTGTTGTAAAGCAAGTCTCAGGTGCCAGAGACCGTTTTATGCTTTTTGTAAGTGCATATATTTCTATTGCTTGAATAACAGCTACGGATTTGTCAGATTCCATATTCACAACCACGTGAACAGGTACACCAGAGACCTTGACATTTACCGTTCTTTTAAGCAAAATTGTAGAGAGCCAGACCTATGTGAGATATACGGGCTGCACAACGTATATATCATAGGATGGCGAGTGAGCAGTAATCATGTCTATCTCTCCCTTCAACTGGTAAGTTGTCTTGCTTACGAGCGACTACAAGCAGGGTGCCTTGACTTACGCTATTTCCGAGGGATGGACACAGGTCTGCAAGGAGCGAAGATGGTGCGACAGGATTGGTCAGACGATGACCTCGCCCGACGGCTATATGAGCGTGATCCCGATGCATTGGAGACGCTCATTTCCCGCTATTCAAGAGAAGTATTTTACTTTATTCGTCTGGTACTGGACGGCGTTGGCGTCCTGCAAGATGCAGAGGAATGTGTAAACGATCTCTTTATAGCTGTCTGGCAAGAAATTAATACCTTCGACCCCGGTCGAGGAACTTTGCGCACATGGTTGACGATGCGTGCAAAGTATATTGCGTTAGACCGAAGACGCCAACTGTGCCGTCGCCAGGCACATAGCATCCAATCCGCTGATGAGGACCGCCAGTGGCATACATCAGATGGAACACATAGCCGCAAATCCGCCGGATGGGGCTATGACGGAGACAACAGAGTCGCACTTCCGCCACACCCAGAAGCCAGTATGGAACACTTACTGGAGCAAAGTGAGAGGCGCGAAGCATTGCACCTCGCCCTGGCAACGTTGCCGGAGCTTGAACGTTACCTGATCTATCAACGTTATTTTAAATTTGCCAGTACGGAGGAACTGGCTGCTAAGACGGGATTATCTCGTCACGCCGTAGACACTCGTCTCTGGCGAGCGCGAAAAAGCTTACGCGAAGCGCTCAAGGAACATGCTTATGAGTATGAGCGAATTTGAAAGCAACCTGCATGCGTCAGATTTTTCCATGCAGCATCAGGATCTCCCTGATGATTTTTCCGAGGATGATATCGAGTTTGCTCAAGAGCTAGGTGCTCTCTTCTCTCCCGAAAAGGAGGAGATGCCACCCTCTTTTGTGCAAACGCTGCTAGAACCTGAAGACCCGCGTTTTCAGCCGGTGGAACATGGCTTCGAACTGAAAACTCAGGCCCACGTCTTTCGCCAGCTTAAACTGCGACGTCGCCTCTTCCATCCTCAACCCGCTTTTGCTCAGCTTTACCCTGTGCGGCGCACCTTCGTGGCTCTGGCCGCCGCCTTCATGCTCTTTATGCTCGCGACAATGGTGGTGACCAGCAATTCGTTTGCGGCTGGCATGATCTATCTCCTCTCCGGTCCACACAGCGGAGTAGTGCAACTTTCTGCCTATCCTGCCCATCAATCACAGGCCCCACAGCCGGTCCCCATCAAGGAGGACGCCCCTCCTCGCTTGAGCCTGCTGGAGATGCAACAGAACCTGAATTTCCAGGTCCACTGGCCCAGTTACCTGCCCGCCCATTATAGCGTGGATAGCGTGAACCTCTACAAGGGGTCTGAACGCGTCTGGACCGATGGCCCCATCATGCAACTCGTCTGCACACTCTCACTACCCGGAGTGCAACCGCATGGGACCGGCAACATTATCATTCTGGAACTCAAACCGATGGGCGATGGCAAAGTATTGCAGGGGGTTGCAATCAACTCATCGCATCAAATTAAAATTGGCTCCAATGGAGAACCAGGTCTGGTGGTGAATGGCCAATGGCACAGCATCAATAAAACAACGCATACCTGGGTCGATAATGGCAGCGTCGAGCTGATCTACGAACGCAACGGCATCATTTTCTGGATTCAAGGCGACCAGCGCGACGGCATCGACAAAGATGGCAAGATACTGGCAGAGATCGCTACATCGCTCATGCCGCTTGACGTGTCGCGCATCTCCCATATGAGCCGCTTCGATGGCTTGCAACAATCGTCAGATGATCTCGGCTTTACCTATGTCGGCGACATCTATGATAGCGATATCTTGATCGTTCCCGACCCCGATAAACCCATCACGCCAGCGAGAAGCACGATGCATCTTTCATGAGCGATACGCAATTGAACCGGCTCGCGGCGCTCAGTCGTCTGACGAGGCGAGTTCTTGCGCTCTTCAGCCTGCTCATGCTGGCGGTTGCCTGCAACAATCCAGCTCCAGTGCAACGGGTCACCTCTCCCCTGCTGAGCCACTATGCGGCCACGCCTGCTCCCTCGCACGCCCCCAACGGCACACTCGTCCTGGCCAGCACGACCTTCCCCACGACAGCCAATCCTCTCTTCGCCAGCACCGACGCTGATCTGGCCCTGAACAATGCGCTCTGGGGCCAGCCAGTGATCTATGATGCTCAGTTTCACATCTTGCCCGACCAACTCACGGAGGTGCCGCTCCCCGAAAATGGCGGGGTAATCGATGGCGGCAAAACAATCATTATGCATTTGCGCCACGATCTGCACTGGTCCGACGGGCAACCGCTGCTGGCTGGAGACTTTCAATACTGGTGGCAACTCAACCAGAACGAGCTGACCGGGGCAACAATTCGCTCTGGCTATGACCAGATCAACAGCATCGAGACGCCAGACGATTTTACGGTGGTCCTGCATATGAAACGGCCCTTCGGCCCCTATCTCTCCTATCTCCCCAATGCCGCGCCACGCCACCTCTGGCAGCAAGTTGCCCCTATCGATCTGCAAAACACGCCTACGATCTTCTCTCTGCCCCGCGTGACCAGTGGCCCTTATATGATACAGAGCATGGTTGCGAATCAAAGCTATACCCTCGTCCCCAGCACTTATTATCACTCCAGCAGCTTTCATGGCCCCTTCATCGCTCATTTGACCTATCAAACGTATGCCAACACCGCCGCCATTGTTCAGGCAATACAACAGGGGCAGATCGGGGTTTCTCAGGGCTATAGAGACGACGACCTGAGCATGCTCGCTCACTTACCAGCTTCTAGCCATGTACAAACGATAGCGACCGCCGCCTACGAACATCTCGACTTCAATCTATCACGCCCCATATTACAGGACCGCAACGTTCGTCGGGCCATTCAACTTGCAATTGATATCTGTACCCTCATACGCACCACACTCCATACCTCCGACTGCTCCAGACGCACAACTCAAGTAGAACCACCGCCATCGCTGTTCTACGATCCCTCGATCGCCGCAAGCAGCTACGATCCCGCCGCCGCACGTCAATTGCTGACACACGCGGGCTGGCATCCCGACGTGCATGGCACGCTCACGAAACAGGGGCAACCGTTGGCGTTGCAGTTGGTGACAACGGCGCAATCTCCTCTACGCCTGCTCATCGCCCAATCCATCCAGCACTATTTACAGGCTATCGGTATTCAGGTAAAAATAGAAAGTTATTCTCTCAATACATTTTTTGACATCTATACAAAAGGTGGTATACTGGCAACGGGTACATTTGATCTGGCCTTGTTTACCTATGCCAACAGTCCTGAGCCTGATGACGAGTATACCGTCTTTCACTCCTCACAAATCCCTGATACCAGCCACCCGGAAGCGGGCAACTATGGGCGTGTGCATGATGCAATCATCGATCAGGCGCTTGCGCAAGGACGGAGCAGCGTGGCATTTACCGAAAGGGTTGCCGCCTATCATCGCTTGCTACAGCGATTGGCGAACCAGGTCTATGTTATTCCTCTGTGTACAGACACCAATAGTATGACTATTGATGCAGGCATGCATAATGTCATACCCAATGCCAATCCATCAATGAACACCTGGAATATTGCCGACTGGTGGCTGTAAATCTGGACTATTGGCGCATACATTACCGGGAAGGTACTCTATGCAAACTCAACAATCTCTGCATCAGGCGGTCGTTGCCCTGATCCGTCGCGACGAAGAACTGCTCCTGATCGAGCAGCAGGAACCGTATGATCCCGTTCCCGTCTGGATTTTGCCAGGCGGCAGTGTCGAACCAGGCGAACTCCTTCATGAAGCGCTGGCACGCGAAACAAGAGAGGAGACTGGATTGACAGTTATACATCCAGGCCATTTAGCCTATATTGCACAATATGATAACCTCCCGGAGAACCACCAGCTGATCGTCTATGTGTTCGAGATCCAGGACTGGCGCGGCGATATCGCCTGCAATGATCCCGATGGCCATGTGATCCAGGCCCGCTTCTGGCCGTTTGCCGAAGCCCTGAACCAGCTAGAGGCCGATCCCCTGCGCTTCCGTTGCGAACCGGTCCTCTCCTATCTGCGTGGCGAGTCTGAGGCTGGTATTCCCTGGTTCTATCGCCGCTTTGCCGATCATCAGTATCAGCTGTTATGGGGTCCGGGCAAGCAGGGGATGCTCTGACCCTCACTCTTTAAAACAGGGAGTTCTGGCCTATCTCTGCAACGGAAATGCAGGGTAGAGCGTACTATTTAGTGGAGATTACGAGTGAAGATTACGTCAGTCGCTGACAAGAAGAGCTTTGTCGGCCCCTTTTAACACAATAATTATGAAGTGAGTGAAACAATCACTGGTACACTCTCTCCCACAGTTATTTCGTTAAAAGGCAGTGTTGCCGTTCCCATCGCTAGAAATTGCAACGTCTGCCCAAAAAGTTTGTAATACTGGACAGTATGCCGCTTCATCGGGTATGCTATTAATAGTTAGTAGTAGTACATGCTTACCTTGTGGGTAGCGAGCAACGCTTTCTGGCAATGGCGACAGAAGCAACACCATTTCACCTCAAAGGAGAGGCACATGAAACAATTGACAAACAGGATGAAGCTGGGCAAATCTCGCGGTTTACCCAACCTCCGCATCCTGCGCCAGCGCAAAGGATTGAGCCTCGGACAACTGGCGGATCTAACCGGCCTGCGTCGAGATACGATCACCCATCTCGAAGCCGGACGCGTCGATCCTGAGCCATATCACCTTCGTATACTGGCCCGTGTACTTGAGGTCCGAACCTTCGAGCTTGTCTCATAACTACACGTCCGGCGCGGCCATCGCTCACGATTGGCCCTTCCGAGACGCTGCTAAGGGCATCTTTCCCCAATAGATGCCCTGCTAATTTATTTTTAGGAGATACCAGTGAAACATCTACATCCACCAACCAGACTCGCCTTCGCTTCCCTTTTCTCATTGATCGCCTTACTGGTTGTTGTTTTCCTTGACATCGCCTTCCACTTCCCCCAGCCAGCAGTCATCGTGATCATGCTCATTGTGACGGTCATCACTATGTTTCTCTTTGTTGATCTCAATAAGGGATAACAATCCACCACAAACCACCCTTTTTGCCCTTGACTTTTCCTTGTTTATGCCTTAAAATTAATCAAACAGTCAATTAATTATTGTCAAGGAGTGGACGTGATGGCACGAACACCCAAAACGGTCGAAGATCGACGCGAACAGATCCTCGCAGCGGCCATGCGAGCTTTCGCCCGGAAAGGCTTTACGCGAGCCACCAATAAGGATATTGCGCAAGAGGCTGGCATTACGCCCGGGCTGATCTACCATTACTTTGAGAACAAGGAAGCGGTGCTCAAAGCCATGATCGAGGAGCGCTCTCCGGTCCGTCTCGTCCGCGCTCTTTCCCAGGAGCTACAGACGCTCCCCCCGGAAACCTTTCTGCGTCTCGTCACGCAACAGGCATTGCAGAGGGTGGAGAGCGAGGATTTTGTCCAGATGCTTCGCGTGATGGTGCCGGAAGCGATTCATAACGAGGCCGTTTCGCCTCTCATTGCCAACGCACTAAGAGAAGTCGTCTCTTCCTTGAGCAGCTACTTTGCCGCTCGTATGGAACAGGGCGAGCTACGCCAGGCCGACAGCATGTTAGTAGCCCAGACATTCCTGGGCAGCGTCATGGCTTTTGTGCTTCGTCGCCACGTTTTACGCGACCCGCTGGCTCTACAATATAGCCAACAAGAGATTGCAGACATCGTAGTCACGACCATCCTGGAAGGCCTCCTGCCACGCTAAATTTTTTTCATTGGTATTAATTACTCAACCAATTAATCAACGATTCGCGCTGAATCAGAAGGAAGTAGCAGATGCAACAACACACGCCCGCTCCAGCGAAGGAGCATACGATCAAGCAGGTGCAACAAACAACATGCTGTATCGTCGGTGGAGGTCCAGCCGGAGCGGTACTGGCGCTGCTCCTGGCCCGCAAAGGGATCGCCGTCATGTTACTGGAAGCGCATATGGATTTCGAGCGCGAATTTCGCGGCGATACCGTGCATCCTTCCACAATGGAGATTCTGGACCAGCTTGGCCTGGCCGACCGCTTGCTGGAGATCCCCCATACCGAAATGAGCCAGTTCGTCATTCAGACCGAGCATAGTGCGCTCCCCGTCGCCGATCTTACGCACCTGCATACAAAGTTCCCATTTGTCACGGTCCTGGCGCAGGCGCGTTTTCTCAACTTCCTCGTTGAAGAAGCGCGGCAATATCCGAACTTTCAACTGGTTCTGGGGGCGCAGGTGGACGAATTGATTGAGGAAAAGGGGGTCATACGCGGCGTGCGTTATCGTGGTCAGGACGGATGGTATGAAGTGCAGGCTGTGCTGACAATAGGAGCGGACGGGCGCTTTTCGCGTGTGCGCAAGCTGGCAGGATTTGAGCCGATTAGCTCCTCTCCACCAATGGACATCCTCTGGTTCCGTCTATCGCGAAAAGAGAGCGACACCATCAACGGCCTGGGAGGTCGTGTCAAGGACGGCCATCTGTTCGTCCTGATCAAACGTACCGATTACTGGCAAGCAGGCATTATCATTCGCAAGGGAGGCTATCAGGAACTTCGCGCACAGGGATTGGAACAACTCCGGCAGAGGTGGATACAGGCGGTTCCAGAACTGGCGGATCGTGCGCAAGAATTGCAGACGTGGCAACAGATCGCGGTCCTGTCGGTTGAATCCAATCGCCTGCCGCGCTGGTATCGTCCGGGGCTTTTGTTGATTGGGGATGCAGCCCATGCCATGTCGCCAGTGGGGGGAGTGGGCATCAACTATGCCATCTCCTCTAAGTACCGCCAAAAGAGGCTAGCGGAGGTCCTGCCCGAACTCATCTCATTGTTTGAACTCCGGGCCTCACGTCCCCCTGACGCCGAAGAATCCTGCGCTGACGGCGCGGGTGAACTTTCTCCCCCATTGGTAGGCCACAACGCATCCACATTCTTGGACGAGTGCGTCTGAGGGAAACGATCCGAGTGCTTCTTGATGGGCTATAAGATTGACCTGTGAAGAGGAAGTCAGGATAGAATACAAAGCATGACCGGGGAGAAGAGGAGTACAATGAAGTGAGAGCAATAGTATCCATGAGTCATGACAGAAGGCAAAGAAGAAAGGAGAAAGCAGATGAAGGCAGAGGTGTTGATTGTTGGTGCAGGGCCGACCGGGTTGATGCTGGCTGGCTGGTTGATCCGTCTGGGGAGACGCCCGCTCGTCATCGATAAAAAGGAGCATCCGAACATTCATGAGACACGAGCCATCGGAGTCCAGGCTCGGACCCTCGAAACGTATGGGATGTTAGGCATCGTTGATCGCTTCCTGGCACAGGGAGTTGCCGCACAAGGCCTCACGCTGCGGGTCAATCAACGCAGAGTCGGCGGTATCAGGCTCGGTGAGATAGGAAAAGGACTCAGTGCCTACCCCTACCTGTTTATGATGTCCCAGGAGAAGACGGAGCAGCTCTTGCGTGAGCACTACCTGGAGCACAGTGGGCAGATCATGTTGCAGACGGAACTGCTGGAGATCCAGCAGAACCAGGAAGGGGTCACGGTGCAACTGCGGCATGCTAATGGGGAGAGGGAGTCCTTGCAGGTTGAGTATGTCTGTGGCTGTGATGGGGCAAAAAGCACCGTACGCCATGCGCTCGGCCTCGATTTTGCAGGGGAAACCTACGCCCAGCGCTTCTTTCTGGCAGATCTCATGGGAACCTCCAAGAGCATAAAGAATGACATCAGTCTGTGGCTGGAGCACAACCAGCTCCATGCAGTCTTTCCTCTTGGTCCTGGGCAGTATCGGGTGATCAGTGTGCTTCCCCCAGAGGTGGCTGGGCAAGCTGACCCGACGTTTGAGGAGGTTCGCCCTCAGATTGAACAGTGCACCGATGTGCAGATCCGCCAGGTGAACTGGTTTACGACCTATCGCATTCATCATCGGGTCGCTGCTGCGTTTTGTCGTGGTCGCGTCTTCCTGCTAGGAGATGCAGGCCATATTCATAGTCCGGTGGGTGCTCAAGGCATGAATACGGGACTGATGGATGCCTCCAACCTCGGCTGGAAACTGGCGGCGGTCCTCAACGGGGAGGCTGACGAGCGGCTGCTGGCAAGTTATGAACCGGAGCGCATCGCGTTTGCGCGTTTGCTCGTGAGGACCACCGACCGCATTTTTACGCTGATGACCAGCCGTTGGAGGGTGGTGCAACTGGTGCGCAACCTCGTGCTCTCGACCCTCTTCAAGGTCTTCTCCTGGTTTTCTTCGGTGCCACGAGCCTTCTTTGGCCTGATCTCGCAGACCCGCATGCACTATCACGACAGCCCCATAAGCCGGGGAAAGGCGGGCAAAGTGCGAGGAGGGGATCGGCTGCCTTGGATATCCTGGAAGGAGGGTGGCAGCAATTATGATACGCTTCAGAGCTTACGCCCTCAGCTTCAGGTGTACGGGGCCGTCTCCCCTGAGATCGAAGCCTTTGCCCGTCAGCATCCAGCCTTTCCGCTGACCTGTTTCCCTTTTACCCCAGAGGTGGAGCGTGCAGGGTTCCAATCCGGCGCGTGCTACTTCCTTCGGCCTGATGGCTATGTCGCCTATGCCTCACCCCAGTTCAACCAGCAAGCGTTCCAGACCTTTCTGCATGATGTCTGGGGATGGCAAGAGCATACGGCAACGGCAGTCAGAGGAACAGAAGAGGCAGACAAATAATGAGGGAAGTCCTGATGAAGGAAGTAGTGATGAGATTGGTCTCTCTGAGATGAGCACCAATCTCATCAGTGCCATTGAAGTTGGCAAGGCACCCAGAGGGTGATGGGATCGCGCCTGCTGTGAGGACTTGCAGGATCTTGGAGCATGAGCCTCTGTGATGCGAGGTTTGTTGGCCCTCTTCTTCTCCGTTCTGGTCATACCTCCAACATCTCATTTCCTGGTGCTTGGTCCTGAGATCCTTGTCCACCTGTGAAGTTTACGTGTTCTCGGGCTTCGCCAGAAGAAGAATCAGAAGAGCAGGCAGCGCTGCTCGTACACTCGTTCTCCCCGTTTTGAGTTGGAGTGAAGCGAGCAGCATGCAGAGCCATCAGGAGGGAATCTCTTCGTCCAAGCGTCAGGAGGAAGAACCTTCCTCTTGGGGGCCATCCTGCTCGTGTTGGGCGAGCAAGTGCAGTAGGGCTTGGACATCTCCATTGGTACGCAGGTCAGCCAGCAGGGATATGTAATTCTCCATAACCTGTCGGGTCTGAGGATGTTCCACTCCTAAAGACGTATGGAAAATCCTGGCTGCCCGCTGCGAGAGCGGTTCCGCCTCCGAGGAACGACCCTGAGCCTTATAGAGCAGGGCGAGACTGTTCAGGCTCGTTGCCGTCTCAGAATGGGTGGCTCCCAACTGTCCTTGCCCCGTTTTCGGAAAGCCTCCATTGGTCTTCCCATTGCTCATACAGAGCCTCTTTCTCAGGGTGAGACACCAAGATCTTTGCGAATAAGCAGTCCCATATCATACACGCCATCGGTACTCCCAATCGCTTTGCGATCCCACCACCATTGCCAGACACTGCTAACGGCTTTCCCCAGGTCAAATTTGGCTCCTGGTAGTGGATTATCCCCATAACTCAACCAGAGCCAGGGACCAACGCCGCCCGAGGTCGGAGTACAATTGCTGGTTGTACAGGGTACAGGAGGTGGTTTGTAACCTTCATCCCACCAGGTACGCATATGATACTGATGGAAAGCGTAGCTGCCCCTATATTGCGTCTGAAACGAGGTCAAAGTCTCTCCCCCAGTAATAATTACAGAATAATCTCTGGCAGTAGTAGCACACCCATTCGGATACTGAAAACAGACGTGAGTATAGTCGCGCAGATACCAGGCATAGGGCCAGGTAGCATCATCAGTCAGACCGATAGGCAACCGGTGCGTTCCACCATAGAGTTTCTGATCAAGTGTATCAACTTTTGCCATGATTGTATTCACATCGGTGGTCGTCTGCACATAGATCATCATCTCGTGAGGCGCATCGGCATAGTGAACATAGGCCACCTGGAACATATTTTGCAGGGTTAACACCAGAAGTAACAGCGCCAGCACACCGCTAACCATTGCGGTAATCCCGACAGCGCTTCTCACACGACGTTGTGACTGCAAAACAGAACTAGCTGTAGGCACGCCAGCCGCAACGCCTGTCTTCGTCGCCTTAGCACACCTCAACCATCCCTTGACCAGTTGGAAAAGTGTTATGATGATCGGTTCCAGGCCGAGAGCCGCCAGCAGCAGCAGAGGCATCATCATATGGATCATCAGCCAAGGCATTTTTTCCGCCGCCCAGGAATAAATGAACACATTGCCGAGGAACCAGTAGACGAGAAAGAGACGAAAACGCGTGGGGCGCAATACACAACGCACTATGCCCACCAGACCAAAGACAACGCCAATTTGTTCATAGAGTGGGGTCAGCAGCAGATAGTAATACCAGGGTTGACCACCACGCACCACTTGCTGCTGCTGTACCCAGTAGTACAAACCTTGCCAGATGCCATCCCCAATCCCACCGCGAATGTTAGTAAAAAGGACCGTAAAGAAGACCAGGAAGACAGCCCAACTACAAAGAAGAGCAAAGAACCAGTATGTCCACTGCGTCGTCACAACCGTATACAGCAAAGGTTGGCGTTGTGGATCAACCCATGCCGTCAGACCCCGATGCCCCGCTAGAGGCATCCTCTTCCGAGCCAGGACGACCAGCACAAAGACACCAAGCAAGATACCAATCCAGGGAATAACGACCACTGTCGCATTTTTCAGGTTCGCAACAAAGGCGTCAGCCTGAGCAGCACCAGCGGGACTTTTCATAATGGACGTGGACAACTCGTGCAGCCAACCAAAAAACACTTTGGCACACAGACCGCCGACAATGAGGAAACCCAACAGAGCAATCGGCGCCCAGGTATGCGGAAGAAACCGCACAAACATGGCATTTGATATCACTCTCTCGCGGAGTTCCCACTTCAATCCCACTTCCCAGACAGCCACTGCCGCAAAGAAGCTGCCAAAAACGGCAATCGTCAAAAAAGTCGCTTCTTTCGTTGCATAAGAGAAAGCAATAGCAGTAGCAGCGGTAATCAACCAGCGCTTCTCACGTTCGCGAACGTAACGAGCGGCTGCAACTACTAACCAGAGTGTAAAGCAGGCCATGTAGATATCCTCACGAGCAAAACGTGAGAAGTAGACCATGCTGGAAGAGATAGCGAGCAAGAAACAGGCCAACCAGGCTCCCAGCTTGCCAAGATAGTCACGCAAAAAGTATGGCAAGCCTACGATGAGTGAGCCGAACGTCGCTGCTGCAATACGAACGGTCGTCGTATTCACCCCATGATCAGGCGCGCCGAGAATCTGGCTGAGCTTATAGACGAGGGCTATCACATGGAACTGAAAAGGACCATGCAATAACGGATTATAATGATAACATGAAGTATTAGGAGCGAAACAGCCGATCCAGTTCTCCATATTATGCATTAGCTGAAGTGAAAAATAAGCATGCAAGCTCTCGTCATGATGTAAGGGTTTATCACCTAGCCCCCAGAAACGCAGTATAACACCAAGCAGAACTACCCCCCAGAAAGGTAGCCCGTTCAGGAACTGCTCACAAATCAGTAGGCTTCTCTTTTTATCTGCTTCAGGTTTGTATCTCTTCTCCAAAGAACCTCCTCCTTGCCAGGACCAATGCGTGCCATCACGCATACCATCCCTATCTACTTTACTTTGTATATAGTCACACCCTCGCCATTATACACTGTACGCATAAATGATTTAAAACGATGTAAATTAGACCTGGGATATTTAGCGTACTCTAAAGGTCCAACATAGATATATTGCGCGTGGTAACGCGCCATTGTCGATAACACTATATCATTATCTTGTGCAGTGTAGATCAACTCCACGTCTGAATCTCTGTGCTGAAATTCGGCAGCATTTGCTTTATCACCAAGCCAACGTACGCGCCACTGGTACTCGTGTCCAACCCATCCCATCAAGGTTGGCAATCCGGTAAAGGCCGAAACACGTGCATAATTGCTATAATCACCGTTATTGTCATTGCCAATAGACTCAACAATAACAGGATCACCCTGTACATTGGCATTGAGCCAGCGAATAGCATCGTAATCGCCAGGATTGGCAGCGTCTGTCTTTAAGTAGGTGAGACCATCCAGGCTATTTGTATGGGTGAGATAGCTCTGCTGAGTTGCTGGATCGACATGGGCATAGCGGGCATAAGGAGCTGCCAGAGGATAAGCACATGCTGCCAGGAGCAAGGCCACCTGACCGATCCCCCATACGATGCCAACACAACGCTGCCCTATACGTGCATTGGCAGTCATGGTCACAACAGGACGAAGGCCATCCAGGATGAAGAACACGCCAGCCCCTGATGCAATAGCCAGCAAGGCCCACGCCTGGAAGTAAAACTTAAAGAAAGTATTCATACGGGGGTAATCTCCCGCGAAGATATCGCGCAGGAAAAATATTTCGCAACCCGCGATAAGCGCGAAAGCCAGCGTGCCTAAAAGCAACGTAAAGGCATGCGCACGATCTCCCATATGGGAGATCAAGATCCGAACACCGACCAGCGTGATAGTTGTGGCGATCAGAAAAGTGACACTATTTGGCATCATGAACAGCAAAATCAGGCAGACGAGTACAAAGCATACAATACCGATAACCTCGATACGCAACCTGCGAGCAGCCTCATCGCCCACCGGTTCAGAGATATCAGAGAAAGAAAATAACGGGCGCTTCAACATACTGGCAAGCAGTAATGAGAGAAAGACAAAAATGAACAGGCCATAAATCAAAAGCACATCGCGTAACTGAGAACGGTCTGAAGCCGAGACAAAACCAATCCCCTGAGATGGAGGAACAAAATGGAGATAGAATGGACCATAAAAGAGAAACGACAGCGTCACCAGACATCCCCAGGGTGTCAAAATATCAAGCAAGAGATGAGGGTGAAAGCGTGCTCCATAGGCTAGCCACTGCTGCAACCCGATACAAACCAGCGCCAATCCCATGTAGGTTGGATAATCCCATCCATTCATCACAAAGAGACCACCAATGACGAGTGCAGTCACTACCATCGTGCAGCTTAAACGCCACCATCCTCGTCCGAAGGCAAACAAACCTTTCCCGTCAAACTCCAACAAAAGATTGAAGGCCATCCCGATAGCCAGCATGGTAAAGGCCAGAGCCAGTACATGAGCATGAAAACAGGAAAGCAAAAAGCTAAAGGCTGGGAACTCGTTGATGGTCTTGTCGATGACGCGTGAGGGACCAAACCAATCAAATGACGATGCATTGCCATGCTTCTGCCACCACTGCTGTGTGGCAGCAAGATTGCCTAAGATAAGCCCCATCAGCATTGAGAGGACGCCAAAGGGGATGCTATAAAGCAAGAGAGGGTAAGCACGATCAGGTTTTTCAATGGCAACTTCGCTGCAAACGGAGGTACGAAGATACCTGGCCCAGGAGACAATGTTGCATGTCACACCACACAAGTTCGAGGCAGTCAAGCCAAAGAAAATGCAGATCCCAGTGTTGAAAGCAATGGACGGAGATTGCCCAAGCAACTTCGCAGCAGTCGCTATCGTAAAATGAGCATAGTAGTAATAGTTGATGGAATAGCCAGCAAACCACATATCGTTCGGCGGCATATGTGGGCTACGCATGATGGCAGCAATAAAGCCCTCGTCCATAAACATCTCGAATGAGCGAATATCGGGACCGTAGCCTCGTATCCATCCAAGCAAAAATACCATCCCCAGAAAAATCGCCTCAGAGAACAGGATGTACATCCAATTCAGGCGCACGAACTTGAGCAGAGGAAGACGCATATGCCAGAAACCCACCAGGCAAAGCGCACTGAGTAGTACTGCAATCACAACAAGAAATAGCTGGCTATAAGGCAAAAAGGATAGATACGTCAGAGACAGCCAGACGCCAAAGGAGAAGACAGCCAGACCGAGCGTTTTACTGAAGGCCCAGCCTCTATCCGGGAGATTATGGAAAACTGTTATTGTAAGCGGCAGCAGAAACAATCCTAATAGCTCGATCAGTATCCACATCTGAAATAATTCAATCATGGCAACTCGCAACAAAACAGCTATCATCAAACAATAAGAGGGCGTTTCCTGACTTGATAGAGTAGGGTAAGTTAATCTCCACCACGAAGCTAGCTCCATCGTGGTGGAGATCAGCTTATGAGACCTATGCCTGTTGAAAGTCAGATACCTATCCCGCTACTAGCATACTACCGGACTCAAACTCATGTATCGCATAAATCCCACCTTTTCCAAAAACTGTGCCGCACTGATCTCCTTTGCACCCAGGGGGCTAAATCGGATATGCCGAGAAACATCTAGTTTTAAACAGCAAGACAATGGCATTGACATATTTCATTTGATCTGAACCTGTTTGTGTGATATTCTCTTTACGTGCATTTTCCTAATAAGAGAATGCCGCAATGAAAATAGGTAGAAGTGGAGTGGGTCGTGGAAGGACAACAAGCAAAGATATCACTGTTAGAACAAAAACCTGTAAGATCAGCATTACCAGAAGAATCAGTCACCTATTCCATCGTGGCTCCGGTGTTTAACGAGGAAGAGACGCTACCGCATTTCTATAAACGTGTAATTGCTGTAATGGAAAGCCAGGCAGAGTCGTTTGAACTGCTGTTTGTGAATGATGGCAGTCGTGATGGGTCATTTCGCATCATGCAGGAACTACATAGGCAAGACCCACGCGTCCACGCCATCAACTTTTCGCGCAATTTTGGGCATCAGATCGCCATTTCTGCCGGGCTGGACTACGCTCGCGGTCAGGTAGTGATTATCCTGGACGCCGACCTGCAAGATCCACCAGAGGTCATTCCAGGGCTGATCGAACGCTGGAAAAAGGGAGCTGAGGTGGTTTATGCACAACGCACGAAGCGTGAGGGCGAGACACTTTTCAAACTGCTCACGGCGGCGGCGTTCTACCGACTCATCGAGCGCATTACTTCGATCGATATTCCGTGCGATACGGGTGATTTCCGTCTGCTTGATCGACGCGTGGTGGATGTGCTGATTCTTATGCGCGAGCAGCATCGCTTTATGCGTGGTCTCTCAGTGTGGGCTGGCTTTCGGCAGGAGGCGGTTCTCTATGAACGGCATGAGCGCTTCGCTGGCTCGACCAAATATCCCCTGAGCAAAATGATTCGCTTTTCGCTGGATGCCATTACCAGTTTCAGCCATGTACCCCTGCAATTAGCCACCAGTTCTGGTCTTCTGCTGGCAGGTCTGAGCCTGATTGGGATTGGGATTGCGGTTATTCTCCGTCTCTTCACAGGGGCCATTGTGGGTCAGGCATCGACGCTCATCCTGGTCCTCTTCCTCGGTGGTATTCAGCTCATTTTTCTGGGCATTATCGGCGAATATCTGGGCCGCATCTACGATGAGGTAAGGGCGCGTCCTCTCTATATCATTCATGACGTGTTGGATTGAACCGGGTAAGTTTTTCTTCTCCCATGCGCATCAGGCTAAGAGTGGCTAAGTTGATGCGCATGTTTCCACATCCACACATCTCAATGACCTGGCAGTTCTCGGCAGCGCAGTTTGTCATGCAGAGTATTGAGTATACACTTCATAATTAATGTGATTCATGCACAGTTCTCGCCTTCCGCGTCTTCTTCCCCGACGACTTTACGGACATTAACCTTACTACCCCATTCAATGGAGAAGTTTCTTCGATTTAAGGATCAAAATACTTGGTAAGCATCTGTACAATGAAAAGGCAAGCATACTGAGATGGAAGCGGTACCAAATGTGAGCGAAGCAACACATGTTAGCCCGCAGACCTTAGATCGACAGAAGACCTATTTTGATAGGCTCCCTGAGCAGAAACCGCTTCCATACTCATTTCCATTGTTAGCGTCATTTACCAATGCTATCTAATATGGTCATGCTGCTGACTTCTCTTTAGGATGCCAGATATGCCCTGTTTTTGCTTATCAAGGCTGAGACCAGAAGCAGTGATTTGTGTTCAAAAAGTGCGACGACTGCCTCAATCTTGATAAGTATCATCAGACCCCTGTTTTCAGGTCGATTTTGTAGTTTTGTAGTTTTAGCTAGGAGAACATGTATGAAAGGATTTCTCAAGTCAAGAACTAACTTGATCCTTATCACAGTGGTATTGCTAGCCTGTACTATCGCTGGAGTACTGGCTAACCCTCTCGGTAATGTACATGCGGCAAGTGCACCCTCACTTGGAACTGCTGCTTCATTCGCTGTGCTAGGTGGTCAGGCGGTCTCGAATACCGGCCCGACTATTGTGAATGGCAATCTTGGAGTAAGCCCAGGGACTGCGGTGAGTGGATTTCCCCCCGGCACGGTGAACGGGACGATACACAGCGCAGATGCAGTTGCGGGGCAAGCTCAGAGCGATGTGACTATTGCGTATAATAATGCGGCAGGACAAGCCTGTGATCATAATTTAACTGGTCAGGATCTCGGCGGCCTCACCCTCACTGCCGGAGTGTACTGTTTCTCATCCTCTGCTCAATTGACCGGTACGCTCACTCTCGATGGGCAAGGGGACCCCAATAGTGTCTTTATCTTCCAGATAGGGAGTACCCTCACTACGGCGAGTGGATCCAGTGTAATGCTTATCAATGGTGCTACGGCGTGCAATGTCTTCTGGCAGGTCGGCAGTTCTGCGACTCTGGGAACGACCACTCACTTCGTAGGAAACATCCTGGCACTAACTTCCATCACTGCCCAGACAGGTGCTACGTCGAACGGCGGTCTGTATGCTCGCAATGGTTCAGTGACATTAGACGATAATGTAATTAACGTTCCAATGTGTTCACCAACACCGACTCCAACTCCATCACCTACGCCGTCGCCGACTCCATCGCCGACTCCATCACCAACTCCGTCGCCGACTCCATCACCTACGCCGTCGCCGACTCCATCACCTACGCCATCACCTACGCCATCACCTACGCCGTCGCCGACTCCATCGCCGACTCCATCACCGACTCCGTCGCCGACTCCATCGCCTACGCCGTCGCCAACTCCATCGCCTTGCTGTTGTAAGCAAGACCACTGTTGCAAGCAAGACCACTGTTGCAAGCAGGATCACTGTTGTAAGCAAGACCACTGTTGTAAGCAAGACCACTGTTGCAAGCAAGACCACTGTTGCAAGCAAGACCACTGTTGCAAGCAAGACCACTGTTGCAAGCAAGACCAC
>JAICIM010000373.1 GCA_025928885.1 Ktedonobacteraceae bacterium
CTGTTTTTTTGACCCTTCTTACCCCCCGGGCGTTGTGGTGGGCGCGCCTATTGCGCGCCGTGTTCACCCCCCCCTCCCCGCCCCCCCCGGCCCCTCACCCCCCCCGCGGCTACGACTGCCCACGGTTCCCCATTCACAAAGGGCCACCAGGCGCGATAAAGTCGCGCGACTACGACTGCTCAGTTGGTAACAGCTTGATCAACTCTCGTCGTACCAGCTTCCCTGCTGAATTGCGGGGGAGCTGTTCGACAAAGTAGATTGCGCTGGGATGCTTATAGCGTGCGAGCCGCTCTGCTGCATATGCTAGCAAATCTGCAGCCTGGACGGCGCTCCTGGTTCGTTGTCGAATAAAAGCTACTGGCACCTGTCCCCATTGTGCATCGGCCTGTCCACAGACCCCCACCTCTTCAACGTCGGGATGCGCAAGCAGAACGGCCTCGATCTCTGCTGGATAGACATTTTCGCCTCCTGAAACAATCAGATCCGAGCGTCGGTCCAGCACATAGAGATAGCCTTCTGAGTCGAGATAGCCCATATCTCCAGTTGAGAGCCAGCCATCGTGGAATGCCTGTTCCGTCGCTGCGGGCCGCTCTGCATAGCCCGGCGTAATCGTTGGGCCTTTGAGGTAAATCACCCCCTCTTCTCCCGCTGGCGCCTGTTGCTGATCCTTCATAATGCGCAACTGCACAGGGAGCAGCGGACGACCAGCAGAACCCAGCTTGCGCAGCGCATCGGTTGGCGAGAGCGTGACGGCTTGCGAACACGATTCGGTCAGGCCATAGGTCTGTACGACGGGAATAATGCGTCCGGCACAATCTTCTAACAACGGACGAGGCGCGGGACCACCTCCCAGCAATACGCAGCGCAACGCCGCCGGATACTGCTGGTGATCGGCGTCTAGCGCTGCTAGCATGCGTTGCAGCATCACCGCCACCACCGAGATAATCGTTACCCCATCCTCGCAGATCGCCTGATTGATCGCCGTGGCCTCAAATTTCTCGTGCAACACAACGCTGATGCCATAGATACTGCTGCGCATCAAAATGGAGAGGCCGCCGATATGAAAGAGCGGCAGGCAGGCCAGCCAGCAATCATCGGGTTGATGGCCCAGATTGAGGGCCGAGCCAACCGCGTTCCACCACTGCATTCCATAAGTGATAAGAACGCCTTTTGGATGGCCCGTGGTGCCGGAAGTATACATTATCACCTGCGTTGCATTAAGATCGATCAGAGAGCGTAAGGGATGTTCGTTTTCTTCCCCTCGCATCCCTTCTAGAGTGACTTTTCCCTCTGTATCAGCAAGCAAGGTGGCGTGAGGAATATCCGGTAGATGCAACTCATCAGCAAGCGAGGCATAGCGCGTATCGCTCAATAGCAGCATCGCTTTGACATCCTGTAATTGCCAGCGCAGTTCCTGTTGTGTCAGGCGAGTATTGAGCGGCACGAGGATGGCACCCAGGCGCGTGAGGGCATGCACGCAGGCAACGTAGGACAGGCCATTGGCGGCAAGCAGGGCAACGCGGCTTCCCTCCTGCACACCAAGCGTGGCGAACTGGCGGGCAAGATGATTGGCCTGTTGGTGTAAATCGGCAAAGCTCCAGCGCACCGCCCCATACTTGACGGCCAGATGATTCGGCATATTTTCGGCACAGCGCTGCAACCAGTCGGGCAACCAGCGATTACGTGATGTATCAGATATATTCACTACAGTTCTCTCATAACGTTATTGTATAGGATGACGATATTTGCTCAGCGCCATTCTATCAAGCGTCACACCCAGCCCCGCCAGTTGTGGTACTGCCAGCCTGCCATGTTGCAGAGAGAGAGGCTCACAGATAAGATCGTCGGCAAGGAGAGGCAGCGTGGCAAGGCCACATTCGAGCGTAATCTGAGGAAGCGCGGCGGCCAGATGGAGTGCTCCAAGCAGCCCTATACCGGTCTCTATCGTGCTGGTCACGACGCAGGGAACAGCATAGCGTACCGCTTCATGCACAATGCGCTGTGCCGCTCGTAGTCCCCCAACCAGCTGCGGCTTGACGATCAGTATATCGGCAGCTTGCCAGTCTAGTACACGGCGGGCGCTCTCCAGATTGTAGACCGCTTCGTCGGCGGCAATGGGGATTGAGACTTCCTGCCGTAGCTGGTACATGCCGCTGAGATCATACACGCGCAAGGGCTGCTCGACGTATTGGATAGCAAACGGTTCGCAAGCCTTGAGGATCGTGTGGGCCTGTTCAAAGCTCCATCCTTCGTTGCCATCCAGGCGCAGATTGATCTCCGGTCCAACTGCTTTGCGCACAGCCGCGACTCGCTCGATCTCTTCGTACAGGTCGTTTCCCATTTTGAGCTTGAGACAACCAAAGCCAGCAGCTACCGCCTCGCGAGCCTGCCGGACCGCTGCTTCAATGGGCTGTGCGCCAATCACCGCATTAACAGCAACTTCGGCCTTTGTTGCATCCTTTGCCAGCAGCGTACTAATGCTGCATCCCTCTTGCTTGCCCAGAACATCGAGAAGCGCGATTTCCAGTCCAGAGGCAACCGTAGCAGGCAGTCCACCAGCGGATACGTAGTTCAATGCCTCGATCAAACTTTGCCCGCACAACTGAGCGGCGACGGATGGAAGGATCTTCAGGGCGGCGTCGAGCGTGTCCCCACCAAATTCCGGCATAGGGGCGATCTCCCCTATGCCAGAGTTGTGGTCTGCAACAAAAACTTCCACGATGGCCCCTTCACGCATCGTCAGCGCTCCATGCGCAGTGGTAAAGGGGCGACAAAATGGGACGCTATACGGATACCACCGTATCGTTGTAATTGCCATGCGTGTAGCGACCTATGGGAGACGTGGGAATCTGGAGAAATCGGGCTTGCGCTTCTCCAGGAAGGCGTTGCGCCCCTCTTTCCCTTCTTCGGTCATGTAGAAGAGCATAGTGGCGTTGCCAGCCAGTTCTTGAATGCCTGCGAGGCCATCGGTATCGGCATTGAAGGCGGATTTCAAGAAGCGCAGAGCAACCGGGCTTTTTTCCAGAATCTCTCTGGCCCACTGGATCGTTTCCTCTTCCAATTGGTCCAGCGGCACAACCGTATTGATCAGCCCCATATCCAGCGCCTGCTGAGCGGTGTACTGGCGGCAGAGATACCAGATCTCACGAGCCTTTTTATGTCCGACCACGCGGGCCATATAGGTTGCGCCCCAGCCTGCATCGAAGCTGCCAACGCGCGGACCGGTCTGCCCGAAGCGAGCATTATCAGCGGCAATGGTCAGATCGCAGAGGAGCTGAAGCACATGACCGCCACCGATGGCGTAGCCCGCCACCATCGCGATTACGGGTTTGGGCAGATATTTGATGGACTTTTGCAGATCGAGCGCGTTGAGCCTGGGGACGCCATCGCTACCGACATAGCCACCTTCGCCGCGCACTTTCTGATCGCCGCCGGAGCAGAAGGCTTGATCGCCCGCACCGGTCAGGATCACAACGCCGATCTCCTGATCTTCGCGGCATTTCTCGAAGGCGTTGATCAACTCGTTCAGCGTTTCCGGGCGGAACGCATTGCGCACTTCGGGGCGGTTGATGGTGATCTTGCCCATCCCTTCCGCCTTCTCAAAAATAATGTCGGTATAGTCACCTATTTTTTCCCATTCAACTGACGACATAGAAAAATCTACCTTTCAAGATTTGTAAAAACATGCGGGTATGGTCGTTTTCCTACTCTTTACTATAGTGCAGAAGCCCGAATAGAGCAAGGAAAACTTGTCTTATTATACATCGTAATCCGATATAATGAAGAAACGGGGGCTGCAACGTCCCGCCCCACTCATGATCGGTTCGTTTCTCGGACGTTTTGTTGCCAGAAGCGGCGGCGCACCTCCTGTGGCGTAAACCCCGTCTCCTGGCGGATGCGCCGCGAAAAGTGATAGCGAGACTGGAAGCCGCACTGATAGGCGATCGTGCCAATGGGCAATCCCGTTTGTTCGAGCATCTTCACTCCTTCCATAACCCGCTGTTGCCAGAGATATACAATCGGGGTCAGGGAAAGATGCTTTTGAAAGAGGCGGATCAGGTGAAAGGGACTCACCGCCGCAACCTCGGCGATCTGCTGAAGCGTGAGCGGTTCCTGAAGATGCGTCAGAATAAAGTGTTGCGCCTGGATTAGCGAAGCGGGAGGAGCGCCGTGAGGTGGCACGCGTGCCTGTTCGCCTTCTCCGATGTAGCGCCAGAGCATCAGGAGGGCCAGCGATTTGAGCATCTCCGGCGCGGTGGCGAGGGGCGTTGTCTGTAATAGCAGCGCCTCACGCATCAACTGTGTCATCGTAGGTGACAGCGGTAGAGGCCAGGGCAGTTCTTGCAGGCGAGTGAACAGCGCAGGGGCAATGGTTAGCAGAGCGATATGGACCCAGCTATGATGTGTTTCACCGGTTGTGTCAAAGGCAAAATATTCTTCATGTTCGGGGAACAGGATGCACACGGATCTTGATGGCGCTTCTCGCAGCGTCCCATCAACCCACAGGCGCATATGGCCCGAATGGAGCAGCACGAGCTGGAGCGTTTTCTGATGGCGCGGCCCCAGTGTTCCCCCTGGAGGATAGACCACCTCGCCAACGCTCACCTCCTGTGGCCAGAAACGCTCGTCATATTGCATACAGCACTCGCCTCTCTAGAGAAGTTCTTCTATCTGGGTAGTATATCCGATGGAAGAGTTTCTTATCCAGAAGAGGCGATCATAGTGCGGCACTGTTCTTATTCGCTGCGGAAGGTGGTCGTAGCCTCGGTCCCGCTCTCCTCGATTACTGGCTGCCCGTCTTTTTCCACCCACACGCCGCAGGGACCGCCCGGCTCGATTGCTTCAAGCGTAACGACGCTACCATCCATGCGCAAGATTGGTTGCATAAATGTGGTGGCTTGCTCAGCATTGCCGGTGATATAATGGCCGATCAGGGCGCGACGGAAGCGATCAGAGGTGCTATTTGGCAAGCTGCCATGTACCAGTCTACCGTTAAAGAAGAGGACATCGCCCGGCTCCATCGGCACCGGTTGAATCTCCTGCTCTGGTGGAATCGGGACCGTCACATCGGTAAAGCTCAGGCTGGTGTCGGCCTGGGTCGTGCAGAGGATGGGCCAGTGATGGCTACCTGGGACCACCTGCATGCAGCCGTTGGCTTCGTCGCAGCGATCCAGGGCAAGCCATGCCGCCATACACGTTCCAGGCTGGACCTTGAGGAAAAACTGGTCCTGATGCAGTGCCTGACCACGCGCCCCCGCTGGTTTGAAGTAGAGCATGGTCTGGACCGCATACGCTGCTTCGCCCGCCAATGAGGTCAGGATATGATTGAAGCGCTCATCAAGCAGCCAGCGCAGACTGGTCTCATCCCAGCGGTGCATATGGATCATGCGGGGATAGCGCTTGAGTGGATCGTTGCTGATGGCATCGACGCCAACCAGATCGCCCGGATGAGATCCCTGCGCCCGGAGCTGCATATAATGGTTGCGTAACGCTGCCACCTCATCGGGGTTGAAAAGTTGCCGTGCAATAACGTATCCCTGCTCTTCGTAGACGCTTTGCAAACTCAGCGTAGAAAGCATAGCCATGCCCTTTCCTGTGTGTCGCAAGAGAAGCCCCTCTTCTTGCCTGTGACCTGTGAGAGAATGAGAACAACATTGACCTGTTCTCTAGTGCAAGTATAATGGCCAGATGAGGGGATGGCGATAGCGGAAATTGTCCAACATGTGTCTGAAATTGCGCTTTCTCAGGAGGCACCATTACAGCGCAGCGCCAAATGCTGTTGCCAGTCGCACAAATTGCTCAGGCTGTTCCAGATGAACCGTGTGTCCTGCGTTCGGCACTATTGACCATTGAGCATAGGGGAGTTGCCGTTGCATAGAGTGCGCGATACCACAAAATTTCTTGTCCAGCTCGCCAGTAAGCAAGAGGACGGGGAGCGTAAGCTGTGATAGAGCATCGTGGAGCGCCGGTTGTGCGCCCGTGCCGACGCCGCGCAGGCTGTTTGCCAGTCCGTGAGCCGTATTGTGCAACCGTTGTTGATGGAGTGCCTCCTGTTGCTCCTGTGGCATTGCCTTCTGGCTGGCAAAGAGGGGCAGGCGTTCCCAATGGTGGACGAAGGTGGCAACCCCTTCGCGCTCGATGCGTTCTGCCAGTGCGGTATCGCTCTTGCGACGCTGCTTTCGTTCAATTGGATCTGCGAGGCCGGGCGAGGCGCTCTCCAGGATCAGAGCGCGAAAATAGCCGGAGAAGGCGGTATAGAGGGCGATGCGGCCTCCCATCGAGTAGCCCAGCAAAATTGCTTCCCCCTCTTGAATGCCCAATTTGTATAAAGCAGCAATGATATCGGCCCGACAATGCTCCATGCTATAGCGTGCTGGCTCGTTCGGTCCATCTGACTGTCCATGTCCCAGCATATCGAGCGCAATCACATGGAAACTCTTCGCCAGTTTATCCAGCAGAGATCCCCAGCTCTGAGCGCTACCGGTAAAGCCATGCAGGAGAACCAGCGGGCTTTGCTCCTGCTCGCCCTGCTGCTCGACGCCGATATGTACACCATTGACCTCTAGACGCATTGCTTTCCTCTTGCTACTCTTCCTGCTTGAGCGCCTGTGCGACCGCTTTCCAGAGCTGCCTATGCATGGTAACGTTGCTTGCTCGTTCGGTGCGTACCTCGACAACGTGCAGCCCTCCAGCACTGATGCTGTGCGTGATGGCGCTGCGAAATGTTTCCCACTGCTCGCAGCGTTGAAACGTGCCGCCATACATCTGGACAGCGTGGCTGAAATCCAGACCGATCGGGGTGCCGAAAAGTTGTTCAAAGTGTTCCGGGTAGGCGGCCTGGGGCAGAAACGAGAAGATCCCGCCGCCATCATTGTTGATCAGCACGATCACCAGATTGAGCTTATGCAGGCGAGCGGCAAGCAGGCCGTTGAGATCGTGAAAAAACGAGAGGTCGCCGACCACCAGCACTGTCGGCTTGTTGTTGTCCGCTATGGAGGCCGCCGCGCTTGCCCCTAAAGCGCTGGAAATGATGCCATCAATCCCGCTGGCACCGCGATTGCCCAGAATGTGA
>JAICIM010000402.1 GCA_025928885.1 Ktedonobacteraceae bacterium
CACAGCCAGCGAAGCCGCAACAACAACCAGGCGGTGGTGTCTCGCGGCGGGCCGTGGTCGTCGGGCTGGCAGGCTTAACGACGGTGGGCATCGCCGGTGCGGCAGCCTGGGCAGTCAATCGGGCCGGACTCTTCTCTTCTATGCATAATCAAATCACAGGGCAGGGCGGCAATGCGACCTCGCTCACACCATCGCCCGCTGCGTCTACAACGGGCAAGACCCTTACCACCTATACGAAACACAGCGATGTCGTGACCACCGTTGCCTGGATACCGGGCAATAGCGGTATCGTTGCATCTGGTGGCAAAGACAGGACGGTTCGCGTCTGGCACGCCACCGGGGGAACCGATATTCGTAGCTATACCGGCCATAATGATGGCATCGAGGCCGTGGCATGGTCACCTGATGGCAAATTCATCGCCTCTGCCAGCGATGATAACACCGTCCATGTCTGGACCGCGCAACAAAATGGGCTGGATTCCACGTACAACCACCACACAGATGTTGTTCGCGCCGTTGCCTGGTCCCGCGATGGACAGTTCATCGCATCGGGGAGCCGGGATGCCACCGTTCGCATCTGGAACGCACAGAGCGACAACGATGCCGGCACCTTTGTCAAGCATACAAAGCAGGTGTGGGCCGTAGCATGGTCATCCGATGGCCGCTATATTGCCTCTGCTGGCGACGATAAAATCATTCGCGTCTGGGACCCCACGAAGTTTACCAACCAGAACAACGGCGAAGGGGGCAATACCAAAGGTAACAAGAATACGAGCAATCAAGCTATTATTGCTAGCTTCGAGGGCAGCAGCGATTCCGTCAGGGCTATTGCATGGTCTCCTAATAACACGCAACTTGCGTCGGGTGGCGCAGACGATATCGTCCGCATCTGGTCGCTCAACGGCGGCAACAATCCTGTAGTCACCTACCAAAAACATGGCGATACAATTCTTGCCATCGTCTGGTCGCCTGATGGACAAAAGATTGCCTCAGCCAGCGCTGATGGCACCGTGCGCATCTGGAAAGCCAGCGACGGCAACGACATTTACATCTATAAGGGACATAGCGGTGGGGTGAATACAGTGGCGTGGTCGGCGGACGGCAAATATCTGGCGTCTGGTGGCGCGGATAAAACGGTGCAGATCTGGTCTGCTTGAGGAAAAATGCAAAGGGCCAAAAAACATCCTACCCATATTTCTCTTGCAAATATGGGCTGGATGCGTTGCCCCGCATCTCCATAGCACGCTCTTTTCCTGAAGAATGCAGTTAACGAATGAAGGCTGCGCTAACCAGGGATATGACGGAGAAGAGCACAACGAAGACGATGGTAATATTGAACACCAGACGCTCTACGCCACGCCGTGTTTTAAATACAGAGCCAGCGCTCGTGCCACCAAAGGCGCTACCAAGCCCCGCGCTGCGTACCTGCAACAGGATAAATGCGATAACGGCGATGCTCAGAACAATCTGAACCACGCGGATCGCCGGAAGCCATTGCTCAATCAAGAGTCGTTCCTCTCTTTCGTCTCTGCCTCGCAGAAACCGTACCCAATATGATAGGCACACGTTACCAGATGCCGACGATTATAACATACATTCATAGAACCGTCGAGTCCGCACCATCAAAATGAACCTGCAAATGTCGTAGTTGCGCGACGGTATCGCGCCTGGTTCACCATTCACACATGTAGCCCAGGCGCGATACCGTCGCGCAGCTACGACATTCTCAAATGTTAAAGGACGCGATTCAGAGCGCTGAGTACCGCCTTCACCGAAGCCAGTTCGATATTGGTCTCGATGGCTGCGCCAAAGAGGCTCTTTTCCGACTCCATCTGGATCTGAATATACGCTGCTGCCTGCGCCTCCGCTCCCTGACCAAGCGAATGTTCAGCATACGAGAGCACTTTAAACGCAGCGATATCTTCCTGGTTCAGCGCACGCACAAAGGCATCGATGGGACCGTTCCCCTGCGCACGTAGCTCACGCAACACACCGTCAATGCGTAAACGAGCCACACATGCCACCGCGCCATCTCCGTTCGCCAACTCTTCACAGTGGAAGGACTCCAGATTCAGCGGCCCCTCCTGCTCCAGATACTCCTGCGCAAACGCCTCATGGATCTGTGCGCTGCTCAACTCATTGGCACGCGCATCGGCCAGCGCTTTGATCACTCTGCCGAACTCGATATGCATGATTTTTGGCAAGTGCAGGCCAAACTCGCTCTCCAGCACATAGGCGACGCCACCTTTGCCAGACTGCGAGTTAATGCGGATGATCGCTTCGTAGGAGCGCCCGAGATCTCCTGGATCAATGGGCAGATATGGCACCTCCCAGGGCGCACCCGACGTAATATCTTGCGCATCCATCCCCTTTTTAATCGCATCCTGATGCGAGCCGGAGAAGGCCGTGAAGACCAGTTCGCCAGCATATGGCTGCCGCACCGGCACCTCCATACGCGTGCAACGTTCATAGACCTCGCGAATCGCGGCCAGGTTGCTAAAATCCAGACCAGGATCGATGCCCTGCATATACATGTTGAGCGCCACCGTCACAATATCAACGTTGCCGGTCCGCTCGCCATTGCCAAAAAGCGTTCCCTCGACGCGCTCGGCACCGGCCATCAACCCCAGTTCTGTTGCGGCGACGCCTGTGCCACGATCGTTATGCGTATGTACGCTGATGATCGCGTTTTCACGGTTGCGCATATGGCGACAGAACCACTCGATCTGGTCCGCATGCACGTTGGGGGTCGCGTATTGCACCGTATCGGGCAGATTGAGAATGATCTTGTTGTCCGGCGTCGGCTGCCACACATCCACAACGGCCTCGCAGATCTCCAGCGCAAAATCCACCTCGGTCGCCGAGAAGCTTTCGGGCGAATACTGGAAAATAATCTGCGTCTCCGGTACGCTATGGACCAGCTCTTTCACCAGCTTCGCACCCCGCACGGCAATGCCGAGAATCTCGGGCTTGTCCATCCCAAACACGATGCGTCGCTGGATCGGAGAGGTCGAGTTATAGAGATGCACAATCGCCTTTTTCGCGCCACGCAACGACTCAAATGTACGATAAATCAGTTCTTCTCGCGCCTGGACCAGTACCTGTACGACTACATCGTCAGGGATGCGTTTTTCCTCAATCAAGCGACGGGTAAAATCAAACTCGATTTGCGAGGCCGAAGGAAAGCCGATCTCGATCTCTTTAAAGCCGATGCCGACCAGGGCATCGAACAGTTCCAGCTTCTCCTCCACGCTCATAGGAATGGGAAGCGCCTGATTACCATCACGCAGATCTACACTGCACCAGATCGGCGGGGCAACAATGGACCGAGAGGGCCACTGCCGATCCGGTAAGTCAATGAGCGGGAATGGTTGATATTTGGTAATACGTCCCTTTTGCATACCGCCCTGTATCCCTCCTGTTACATTACTAATAATTCCCCCTATTATAGTGTATAGGACAACACTCTGTCCTCAAAGAAAGCCACCCGGGAAATTCTTCTCATCTCTCTCAGCGAAATAGAGAAAAAACACAATTCCCGCTGTACTAAATCGATTGAGTATGTTATAGTGTAGGGTATACACCATTAGTGGGGTATCGTTCGTTTAGAAGGTAGAATGTAGCACATTGAGCGAGAAGGCATCGAGTACAGGATCAGAACCCCTCGATAAGAATAATGAGGTAGTACCCGGCTATCTTGGGTCAACGCCACCAGCAGGACACCCACCCCAGAAGAGCAAACGCCAGTGGGTTGAGCGCCCGGATCAGTTACAACACGCAGTCAACACGCTCAAGCAAGCGCGTATCGTGGCAATTGATGCCGAATTTACCCAGGGACGCCCACGCTCACAGAGCGACGGAGGTAGTTCCGTGCCTCGTCTAGCCCTCCTTCAGCTCGCCATCGATCAACAGTGCTTCGTCGTGGATACCCTGCGTATGCACAATCTTGCCCCGTTGAAAGCCGTCATCGAGAACCCGGAGATCAGCATTTTGCTGCATGGAGCCGGGGCCGATATTCGTGTGATGGCCGAGCGCGGCCTGCATGTGGCACATTATTACGATCTGGAAGCAACGAGCCGCTCTATCTTTGGTCAGCACGAGTCATCGCTGGCGGCCATGTTGTATCGCGCCTTCGGGATTCGTCTGGACAAAAGTCTGCAACGCACCGACTGGACGCGCCGCCCGCTGCCTCCTGCCATGATCGCCTACGCGGCCCGCGATGCAGAGGTGACGCTGGCCCTCTACTACTGGCTCGATCAGTACTATCACGATATTCTCAAGCTCCACGAAAATCGCAACCAGCCAGAGGAAGTTGCGGTGTGGATTGAGCCATTTCTCTATGGAACCGCCCATACGTCGCCTGAGATGGCGGTAGCTGAGGCCAGAACGCAGGGCATCATTCTGAACAAGGCCCAGATCTACGCCGATTGTCGCGCCGCACTGGCCAACGTGACCCATCCAATGCGGCGCAACCGTCTGCTGCGCCTCATTGCCGATCTCTCGCTGATCCAACTGGCACCCGATATCCTGCCATTGCTACACGCCTGTACCTCCGACGAGCGAGCAGGTAGCGCACGAGCTTTGGGTCGCCTCGGCATCAAATCGGCGCATGATCAGATCGTTCCGTTGCTGCAAGATCCGGTCCATGACGTGCGCAAGTCAGCTCAAACGGCGCTGCATAATCTGGACGACCAGGGAAGGCGCCAGCAGCGTGCGACCCCCTCGAAAACGGCGGAGGGGCTACGCAGTTGGGTGGTTGAAACCAGCGACGAGGCGAGCGTTCCGGGTGATGGGGGCGATTGGAAGGCCCGCCTGCGCTCAATTATCGAGCCGTAGCTTTGACACTTCCTGGCCCGCATCATCCATTGCGGCGCTTACTTTCTCCTGGCTAAGCGCATACCAATCAATACGAGGATCAACAGCCCTGAGATGGCTCCCGCACGACGCAGACGCTCGGCCCAGCGCACCTCTTCATCAGGATCGCCCTCGCCAAGATGCAATAAGCGCACGAGGGTGCGTGAGATAGGCGTACGCTCCTTCTGTTGGGATTCGGCAGTGACCTGGGGCAAAATCACAATATTGCCGCCGGGCTGCTTCACCACCGTCGCCTCGGCTGCATCGTCTATCTGCAATGTATATGCGGCCCTGCTTGCAGGAGGTACATCTTGCAGGCGCAGTTGCTCCGCCAGCACGGTAAAGAATTGCTGAAGCAGCAATTTGGCTGCGCCCTTTACCACCGTCGGAGAGAGCCGCGTCCCCCGCTTGTTCAACGTCAACGACCCTTTATAGGCAATAATGGTATTGCCATCGCGCTCGCTGATCTCGACGCCGCCATTGCCGCTCAACGTGTTCTGGGAGCTATCACTGGCCGGGGTAATCATGACGTGATAGGAGTGCGGCTGCATATGCTCGGTGACATGCGCCAGACCATAATAGGTGCCGCTGAGAGGGGACGAGGTGACTTGCAGAGCAATCTCATAGGCGTCGTCACCCGCTGACTCAAAACGGACGAGGCCAGGAAAAGCACGTTGCAGCAATTCTTTATCTTTTAAGCGCTGCCACACGATCTGTGGCGGTGCCTGAAGTGTATACGTTCCTTCAATATTCATCATCAAAAATCCTTTACAAAAGATGAGTTCGCATGCCCGGTCAGAATTCATTCAAAGAACAATTGCTGCCATTATAGGTGAGAAGATAGCAGGCTGCAACAGTGAGGGCTGTCGGGAACCAGATGGGTAGGTCGGGAAATCAAGGCATGGCTCAGACTTGCGTTTGCCAATTGCAAGGTGTATACTACACTCCGATATTATTGCGTGAGGAGGTAGCGGGTCTTTGTCCCTCGCCTCTGTGAGGAGCACTGTTCGATGAAAGTTATTCTGTTACAAGATATTGAAGGTCTGGGAAAAGCTGGCGACTTGAAAGATGTCGCCAACGGCTATGCCCGTAACTATCTCTTGCCGCGCCGCCTAGCTGCCGGAGCAACCCCTGGACTGATTGCAAATCGTTCGCAGCGCATTGCTGCGGAACAGCGTAAGCTGGAGAAGCTGGCCGAGCAGAACAAACAATTGGGCGAGCGCCTGGCTCAGATTACGCTGACATTCAAGGCAAAAGTCGGCAGTCAGGGCCGTCTCTATGGCTCGATCACCAGCCAGGATATCGCCTCGGCCCTGCGTGATGCCGAAAGTATCACGGTCGATCGCCGCACCATTGAGTTACCAGAACCTATTCGTACGCTAGGTACATTCAGCGTACCTGTCAAAGTTGCCTCGCAAGTCGAGCCAAAGATCACCGTCAATATTGTTGACGAATCCGGGCAAACCGCTGCCGCTGAATAAGCACCAGTAGCAACCCATTACAAACTGGTCGTCTATTGCTAAACTCCTCTCAGAGCTTCGGGACCACCGCAATAGACGACCAGTTTTGCATGTCGTAGTTGCGCCCTCGCGCCATACAAACTGCCAACCCGGCGAGATACAGTCGCGCAACTACGAACGGCTTTCTCTCTTGAGCTTCGGAACCAGTGCAATAGACGACATGCCATAATTTGTTAAAGCCCATCTCAGGCAAATTTTCTATGCGCTAAAAAGAGG
>JAICIM010000312.1 GCA_025928885.1 Ktedonobacteraceae bacterium
AAGGAATCAGCTAGTAAAAAAGTATACTACGATTATCATGATTTGCCTAGAGGGTCTTTCATTCCTCCTTTCTCAATCTGAGACAATCTCAAAGGAAACGAATGTCGCAAGGTGGTTTTCTTCAGGATACTCGGCATGAAGATATATTTGGAGCGATTTCAAGCTCTCATAACCACATATTGACGCATCTGTTTCCGTGATATCATCCTGGCGCTTGATCACCAACTGCGTAACCCGAATCATTCCGGCAATAGCAAGATCCCAAGATGTGATAGCTACAGAGCCGGACATCGGAAATACGCGATACCCACCTTTCACTTCAGTACCGCGACCTTCCGCCAAATACTTCGCTGGATCTTTCACCTTCAATACCCAGTTGAAGTCAATAGGCTGTGCCATATGTTACATCCTTTCGCTATGCGAATCCTTACGTAAATAGCGCGACCTCTCAGTGTGCAGGTATGCTTTCTAAAGTATATCTTTTTTCATGTTGTTGTAGAAGAGCAATCCAACTATCAGAACGACCTTGATTGGAGAGAAGAAAGCGATGAGCGGGTACACAAAACACATTGCTTTCCTCTTCTTCTTCGTAAGCAGCGTGTGAATGTCTTTCCTTCTCTGACTTGCAAGCGCCCATGAAAAGCTCGTATGATGAAAGAGCGCAGCCATTTTGACAGCCAAACTGTCCGATGACAGCCAATTTTGACAGAGCTAGACAGACGAAAATTATCAAAGAAGAGAAGGAACGTCACCCATGATTACCGGACTTGGACACGTCGCATTTCGCATCACCGACCTTGAGAAGGCGCTCGACTTTTACTGCACAAAGCTGGGCTTCACGGAGGTGTTTCGGCTGGAAAGAGAAGGGGAGTTCTCGCCCTGGATCGTCTATATTCAGGTCGCGCCCAATCAGTTTATCGAGCTGTTCCCGGGCGCTCAGGGCGAAAATACCTCGCGCGGCCCGGTCGGGTATAATCATTTCTGCCTGGTCGTCGATGATCTCCCCACCACCCTGCGCGAACTGGCCGGGCGCGGCCTCGCAATCACCGGCGAGCCTCAGAAGGGACTCGACAATAACTGGCAATACTGGATCAAAGATCCCGACGGCAACGCGATCGAGCTGATGCAGATTGTGCCGGAATCGCCTCACGCAGCCGCTGACGCACGCTGGCAGGCTCGGTAGCCGCTAAACAGGGGAGAGACGCGCATGCAACCACAGCTTCGCAGCGCCACCAGTTCCGATCTTACGCTGCTGGTTGATTTCATACGCCAGTTCTACGCCATCGATCACTATCCCTTTGATGCTGATATCGCTCGTCAATTGCTGCAACACGTTATAGAGGATGACTCGCTGGGCCGCGTCTGGCTGATCGACTATATGGAGAAGACAATCGGCTATGTCGTCCTTACCTTCGGCTTTAGCCTGGAATATCGTGGGCGCGATGCGTTTATTGACGAGCTATTTTTGCTGGATGCCTATCGCGGACAACGGCTCGGCTCACAGATCCTGCAATTCGTGCTGGATGCCTGCCCCGCGCTAGGCATCCATGCCCTTCATCTTGAAGTCGAACGCTCCAACGTGGCCGCGCTACACCTCTATCGCAGGCATGGCTTCGCCGAAAATGATCGCCACCTCTTAACCCACTTAATCGATATTCCATGAATACGGTCCTATTCCGGCTTATGTCCCCACACCGAGAGAAAGTACCAGAGCGCCCGAAAATCATCTGCCAGCATCTCTAATAACATCTGTTCATAAAGGTCGTCAAGTTGTTCTTGTGTAGCAACACCCGCTGCAATCAGAAACGGCTGGCCCAGCTTGTACACGACTTTGAGGTTCTCATAATTGGCATTGGCTGCTCGCTTGCCCGCCGAATAGTTCACCACATGCGCCTGTTCGCAGATGTACTGGCAACCAGCATCGCTCAGGAAGCGTTCCAGCATTGGCGTGATGCAGCGGTGCATGCCATTTCTTAGCGGGTGGAAGCTCTGACCCGTTCTCTTGAGCGCCAGGCCATAGAGCTGCTTCATACGCTCGTGCGCGGGGCTGTTGCTCACGCCCGGCTCGTCAAATTCGGTCAGGCGCACGATCCCGCCCGGCTTCGCCACGCGCGTTAGCTCACACACCACGCGGGGCCAATCCTCGACCGTGAGAAATGAAGAAATGAAACGAGCGTTGACGATATCAAATGTATTTTCGGGCAAGTGAAGTGGCTCCGTCACATCCATCACATGAAAGATGGCGTTGTTTAAGCTTTGCACGCGGGCCTGAGCACGGGCATAATCGATCATGTTGCGGCTCTTATCGATGCCCGTAACCTCAAGATTGCGATAGACAAAGGCCATCTCTAACGCCCAGCCGCCGGGACCGCAACATACGTCGAGTACTCGCTGCACCTGTCGGAGATCAGGATGCTCGCAGAATAAGCCTCCCATTGCACGCGTTAGGAGAATATCTTGATCCATCTGGCGAGCGATCTCCGCGCCGCTCTCCATATTAAGAAACGTTGATTGCATGTTTCTAACCGGTTCTGCCGACATTGCCATAGAATGCGCATCCTTTTTTTCATGATGAAAAAGTACGATACTAGTATCGTGCATGATGTTCCTGTAAGAAGTCTAGCACATCTCACGTTAACTGTCTTGTGTTCAGGTTGTTAATGTTTATCATTTCCCTCTCTAGAGTCAGGGGTGGACACCCTCTAAATTTTGTATGTCGATTTCCATTGGCCGATGGGAAGTTATATGATGTATTGCGTGTTATCAATTGTGTTCAGATTTGCCTGACGCTCTGTTTCCCCATCAAAAGAGCGGTGTCGTGCAGATTTGAGCCATCTTAGAATGTTGATTTGAGAGAGAGGAACATATGGCTCGTCATCCATTAAAACTGGGCTATAAAGCCTCAGCGGAACAGTTTGGGCCGCGAGAATTGCTAGATTTTACCGTGCTGGCAGAAGAGCGCGGCTTCGATAGCGTCTGGGTCAGCGACCATTTCCAGCCCTGGCGGCATACTAATGGGCATGCGCCCTCCGTCTTCCCCTGGCTCGGCGCAGCCGGACAGCGCACCCAGCGCGTCATTCTGGGGACCAGCGTCCTCACCCCGACCTTCCGCTACCAGCCCGCAGTCGTGGCGCAGGTCTTCGGCACGCTCGGTGTCCTGAATCCAGGGCGCATCATTCTCGGCGTTGGTTCCGGCGAATCGCTCAACGAGGTTGCCGTTACCGATGCGGATTGGCCGCCAGCGAAAGAGCGCCTGGCCCGCTTGCGTGAGGCTGTCAAGATGATTCGTCAGTTATGGACGGAAGAGTTGGTTTCGTTTAAGGGTGAGTATTATAGCACGCGCAACGCGACCATCTACGATCGCCCCGATACCCCCGTGCCTATTTACATCAGCGCTGGTGGCCCCGTCGCCGCCAAATTCGCCGGGCGCGAGGGCGATGGCTTCATCTGCACCTCCGGCAAGGGCGACGCGCTCTATCGCGATCAGTTGTTGCCCGGCGTCGAGGAGGGCGCGAAGGCTGCGCACCGCAATGGCGACGATATCGAGCGCACCATCGAGATCAAAGTTTCGTTTGATACCGACAAAGACCGTGCGCTTGCTGATACGCGCATCTGGGCGGCTCTGGCCCTGCCTGCCGAGGACAAAGTGGCGATCCACGATGCCCGCGAGATGGAGCGCAAGGCCGAGACCGTCGCGGATCAGGCCCATCGCCGCTGGCTCGTTTCCAACGATCCCGACGAACATCTCGAACAGATCCGCCCATATATCGAACTGGGCTTTACCCATCTCGTTTTCCACGCTCCTGGCGAGGATCAGGCCCGCTTCCTGAACCTCTACGCCAAAGAGATCCTCCCACGCATTCGCCAGCGTTGGGGATAGCGCTCATCACAATAAAACAACAGTCCCTCACGATTCGAACGATCGTGAGGGACTGTTGTTTTATTGTGATGGACCATTTTTTCGTAGCCGCGCGACTTTATCGCGCTGATGGCACGTTTGAGGATGGCGGCCCAGGCGCGATAAAGTCGCGCGGCTACGAGATGGTATATTAGCGGCGATAGGGGTAGCGCGTCGAGACGGCACGCAGGATGGCGATCAGGATACAGGCACCGATAAAGGCGATAATAATGGTGCCGACGAAACCGGAGGCACCAATACCCAGCAGGCCAGCCAGGAAGCCGCCCAGCAGTGCGCCGACGATACCAATCACGATGTCACCCACGATACCATAGCCGCCGCCACGCATCACAACGCTTGCCAGGAAGCCCGCAATCAGGCCTACCACCAGCCACCAGATCACCGTTGAAAGGCTCACATCCGCTAAAATCATTGCTGCAACTGTCATGATAAATCCTCCTTGTGTTTCAATACTTCTCTAATAAATCCGTTGCGTTTGGATCAGCTATGAGTATTGTACGGAATATCTCGAAAAACAGTTTCACAATGGGCGGGCGAATTTTTACCCTCATCGTATTACTGAAATAACATCACGTACCATGCTATTTCACAACGTCGCCCCAGAAGGTGGCGTAGAAGATGACGGCGCAAAAATGGTCCTGCTGCATCTCTTCCATGACCTGTTGATACAAAACCTCAACTTCGTTCTGCGTGGCAACCCCGGTCTTGACGAGCATAGGTTGAACCAGCTTGTAGATGACCATGAAGTTATCGTAACCATGTGTGTGTCCCTCTGTGCCTGCAGAAAGATCGAAAATAGATGCGCGATTTTGAATGTTGCTGCAATCGGCGTCGCGCAGCAGGCGGCCTAGCAGCGGCAGAGTGGCGATATGCCTGCCATCAGGTGAAAAGCTTTTGCCGGCCCGTTTTAGTGCCTCTGTATACAGCGCGGTCATTCGTTCGGAGTAGATGCCGTTGCTCACCGGCACCTCGTACTCGCTCAGTCGAATCCGCCCGCCCGGTCGAGCCACGCGCACACACTCGCGCAACAGACGCGGCCAGCCCGCACTCGGCATGAAACCGAAGATGAGTCGAGCATTGACGATATCAAATGAGTCATCGGGAAACGGTAGCGGTTGAAGTGCGTCATGCTCCAGAAAACGAAGATTGTTGAAGCCCTGGCGCTGCCCCTGCATTCTGGCATATTCTATCATCAGGTGGCTGATATCGAAGCCTGTAACGCGGATGTGCGGCTGGGTACGAGCCAGTTCAAACGCCCAGCCGCCCGGTCCACAGGCAATATCGAGCACTGCATGAATGCCCGATACATCCTGAATTTCTGGAAGCACCCCTCCTAATGCTACTGTTAAATCACGATCTTGCCGCGTCAAACGGGCCATTTCGGCGGCGTTCTCCGCGTCGAGAAAGTAGCTGATCTGGCTTGATGCGGGCTGTTGCGGGGTGGTCATGCGTCTCTCTCTCCTTCTTCTTTACCGACCTTGCAAATGGGCCAGGATCGGTGCAAATTCCTCCATTATCTTACCTCGTTTCGCGCTCTATGTGTAGTATACGCAATGGGCTGTTCTCATGCAAGAGAGAATATGTTGCGGAGAAAGAAAATGGAGAAATGCCCCACGTAGCGACAATCCCTTGTGGCGTCGCGGGCAAGATACGTAGAGTTAACAAAAAAGGATTGTAGTGGGAGAAAAAGGGTAAAATATATACAAGAAGCGACAACCGCAAGGGATTGTCGCTACGTGTGATATTGGTGCTATGCTTTACTGCTACGGTCGATGAGGTCAAACTCGCCCTGAGAGAGCTTGATGGTTGCGCCCATTGTGTTCTCTTCGAGGTGCTTCACCGACGAGGTTCCGGGGATGGGCAGCGTTGTGCCGGAGCGCATGAGCAGCCAGGCGAGAGCGATCTGGCCGGGCCTGGCGTTGTGTCGGCGGGCGATCTGATCCAGCGGACTCCCCTCGCGTGCCAGATCACCGGTTGCCAGCGGGAACCAGGGAATAAAGGCGATCCCCTGCATGTCGCAGATGTCAATGATCTTTTCCGATTGTTCCGTCGTCATATTTTCGCTCTCCCGACTGATGAGGTTGTAGCGATTCTGCACGCTGACGATCGGCACGATCTTTTGTGCCAGCGCAAGCTGCTCAACTGTCACGTTGGAGAGTCCCACGTGGCGGATTTTGCCCTCCTCGCGCATCCTGGCCAGGACGGCGACGGACTCTTCAAAGGGAACGTTGAGGTCCGGGCGATGGAACTGGTAGATATCGATGTGATCCAGGCGCAGGCGTTGCAGGCTCCCCTCAAGCGCCTCGCGCAAATGCTCTGGCCGCCCATCTGGCACCCATTGATTCGGTCCAGGGCGCACCAGACCACCCTTCGTGGCGATCACAAGGTCTTGAGGATAGGGATAGAGCGCTTCCGCGATCAGGTTCTCGCTGGATTCCGGGCCATACGAATCGGCGGTATCAATGAGATTAATGCCCAGCTCAAGTGCGCGGCGCAGGACGGCCAGCGCCTCCTGTTTGTCGCGAGGCGGACCCCAGATGCCATCGCCGGTGATGCGCATGGCACCAAAGCCGAGCCGATGAACCTTCAGATCGCCACCGATAGTCAGGGTTCCGCTGGCCTCTGCGGGCCGCTGAACTGTATTCTGCTGCATGCTCACTTTCTCCTTCAACTAACCATACCCTTTTACGGACAATACATGGTGAATGGTTATATCTATCGGTCAAAAGAGACCAGGTATTGTCCCATAAACACTACACGTGTGGAAGGCCAGTGTTGATGACTCTGCCCTTATGAGATCTGCGACCCTCCCCAGATATTTGGGGAGGGTCGCAGGATGAGCCTTGCTCGGACGACTCGGCATTCCTCACTGGCATCGGCTTTGGTGGCGGATGGAAAACCAGCTTGCTTGAGCATATCCCAATGGTGAAACGGAAGATTACATTCCTCTTCTCATTCCTTCTCTACTTCGTATGTGATATGAGTGACTTCTTGAGACGGAACGGCCTCCCTCATTTTTACCTTAATATCGGGATTTATGTTCGCAAAGAGCGGAGTGCCGTGACCAAAAATCACTGGTACGTAGTGGATTGTGAACTCATCGATCAATCCTGCGTTGAGATACTGCTGGATAGCATTGGCTCCTCCTGCTATTCTGATATCTCTGTTTCCGGCAACCGCTCGTGCTTGACGAAGTGCGCTTTCTATGCCATCATTAACGAAGTAGAACGTCGTGCCGCCAGGGCGCTCCCACGGGACGCGTACCTGGTCGGTCAAGACAAAGACGGGGGTATGGAAGGGAGCCTCCTCGGGCCAGAAGCGCTCGCCGCCACTGAACATATTCTTCCCCATGATGCTGACGCTGGTACGTTGAAAGGTTTCTTCCAACATGCTGTTGGCTTGACCTGTTTCGCCGCCTTCGCCTATTTTGAGATTCTCGCGGAAGAATTGCTGCTGAAACACCCAATGTTGGAGCTGCATCCATTTGTTCATCCACTGTTTGTATTCCGGGTCGTCGGCATGAGCCATGTCCATTCCTTCCGGGGCAATGAAGCCGTCCAGAGACATCACGACATTGAAAAACACTTTGCTTGTTTGCATAGTCTCAAGTTTCCTCTGCTTTTTCTCATTTTTTGTGTGAGCTGTTATCACCAGTGGAAGTATAGCTCTTACAGAAGGCTCTTGTCTTGAACAAAATGGACAGCGAACACGATAATGAAATGATCCTTTCAAAATCTTACCCTCATTTGGTTGGAAAAAATCATCATCGGCGCTTGATCTGCCCCACGAGAGAAGTTTGGGGGGAGACAAAAGCGCGAGCCACCGCGCGGCACCCTATAGCGGTGTCATTCTATTCCCTCCACGAGCAATTTGAGCAGGGGTGTATCCAATGAAGTGCTTGAACGCTCTGGTCATATGCGACTGATCGGCATAGCCGACCTGATACGCTGCCTCAAGCAGCGAAACGCCTCGCTCCAGGAGAGTCTGAGCCTCTTGGGCGCGTTCGATCTGCGAGATCCCTTTGTACGTAAGTCCGGTTGCGAGTAAGAAACGACGCCTCACCGTGCGCAACGACATCGCCGGTGGCTGGCCAGCTAAGATCGCCTTCACGGTCTCGTCAGAAACCAGCAAATCCTCGCGTACCAGCCTCTGGACAAACGTCTCGACATTTTCATAGTCAGGAAGTTGGAAGCTTGAGCCGGCAAGCTCGAAGGACGTTTTTGCGGAGGGAGACAGGGTGGCCTGTTCATCCAGGAAAAATCGCGCGGGTACAGAGGACAGAAAGGTGCCAAGCGGAAACGTGATGCCAAACCACTCAGTTCCCTCGGCCTGAGTGACGGAAG
>JAICIM010000556.1 GCA_025928885.1 Ktedonobacteraceae bacterium
CTCGATTCCTTCGCCAACGGATCATGGCGGGCATATTCAGGAGCAATCACAAATGGTGCAACTGGCGGATGGAACGATTGTCATGGCGATGCGCAACCGTCAGACCGATCTCAACTGGTTTGGCCTGCCAATTGTCAAGAGCACGGATGGTGGTTACACGTGGAGCTATGTGAGCCAGCTGGACACCAATGCAAACTCGCAGGGGCGCTTTGATCGAGGGCTGTGGGAGCCGTTTTTGTACGTTTTGCCGAACGGTTGTATCGCCGGTTTTTACGCGAACGAGAAGCATGCCGACGACAACCCTTCCTATAGCCAGATAGTATCAGAGCGTGTATCGTGTGATGGTGGTGCGACGTGGGGGTCGGAGATTTACGCGGCGGCGCAGGCGGGGAGCGCTCGCCCTGGTATGCCGGGATTTGCACGCATGGCAAACGGTCAATATATCCTCGTTTTTGAGGTATGTGGGACCGATAATTGCAACGTCCATTACAAGATTTCTAGCAATGGCACAACCTGGTCGAACGATCTTGGCACCGCCCTGCCGAACCAGCAAGCCGGACCGTATGTGACAGTTCTGTCTACGGGACGCATCCTGGTGACATCGGCAACTACCAACCAGATCTCGATCAGCGATAATAATGGACAGAGCTGGTATCTCAACAGCCCGCCGGCCTGGAGCGGTACTCAGACATGGCCCGCCATCTATCAGACCGAAACGAACGAGGTTGGCGTCGTTGTGAATCTGAACAGCGCCATTCAGATCAAGTTCGGCACGTTCTGATACCAGCTAACCCAGTCGTCGTAATTGTTTGATTGCGACGAGGGGTAGTTATTCTATCAGGAAAGGAAAAGGCGTACATGGCAGCAAAGAGAAATGATATAAGCACTTTAGTGGTTATTCTACTGCTACTCAGTGTGCTTTTTGTTGCCTGTGCGCCAGCCACAAAACATATGTCTGTAGCAGCAACGTTTCACAATCCTATCGCATCTGTAGCCGACCCATTTATTGTGTATCATCAGGGGAACTATTATTTGACGGGTACATCAACGCGCGGGAGTTTGCAGATCTGGCATGGCCCACACCTGGAAAGAGTTTCTGAGGCAGCGGCGATGACGATCTGGTCGCCAGAGGGCGATCAGCCACAATATCAGGTCTGGTCACCTTCAATGTTTCTGCTGGATAATCATGGCAAAAGCTCCTGGTTTGTCTATTTTACGGCTGCCGCTGAGAACAAAAACGAGAGCCATCGAATCTATGTGTTGCAGAGCAGTGGAACGGACCCGCTCGGTCCCTATACGTTTAAAGGGCAGTTGGGTGGCACCGATGAGGCGATTGCGATAGATGCCTCGCTTTTGCGTATTGGGAATAAGCTGTATATGCTGTATGTACAGGAACATGGCACCAACGCTATCTATATTGCGCCGATGAGCGACCCCTTGAATTCGAGCGGGAAGCCGCAATTGCTGATCGATCCTGACCAGCCCTGGGAACGTGGAGCAGGTGCGGGGCAGTCGAGCTATCCGGTGGCTGAGGGACCGCAAGCGCTGTATCACGATGGAAAAACCTTCATCGTCTACGCGGCCAGCGACACCGGCAACTATAATTACTGTTCGGGTATGTTGACTTACGACGGAACGGGTGATCCGTTGCAGAGGGCGTCGTGGGTGAAAAGCGGGCCATATTTCCAGTATAGTGAGGCAAACGGCGTCTACGGGCCGGGACGTGCCGTATTTACCACCTCGCCGGATGCTCGACAGAGCTGGATTGTCTACCATGCCAAAACGACTGCTGATTTTACCTATGAAGGGCGCGAGACGCGAGCGCAGGAGTTTACCTGGAACGCTGATGGAACTCCCGACTTTGGCGTTCCTGTTAGCGTGCGTACTGCGCTCGCCCCGCCTTCTGGAGAATCTGCCTGATAGTTCTCAAACAGAACGGAGTTCGGTTGCTAACCAGGAGCGTAAACGCTCACAGAGCGCGGCTATCTCTGTTGCGTTGCCGCGAGGAGCATCAGGCCGTTCATTGATATGTGCGCCCCAGTATTCGTGAGGGGTTCCCGGGTAGTGTGGGATGAGGTGGAGATGCAGGTGGGGAATATGATATCATTGACACAAGACATACGGTAGAAGCTGTTATTACTTCTCGTTAATGAAAACAAACGCTGCCACAATACAGACAAGCCATATCAACGGAGAAATGAGAATATGAAATGTGACCTGGGAGATCTGACAATCTTCTATGAAACCAGAGGCACCGGACGGCCCATCGTCATGTTGCCCGGGCGACCAAGCGATCATCGCATTATGGAACGGCTCATGGAACCCCTTTTCACGCAGAGGGATGGCTGGTTACGCATCTATCCAGATTTACCAGGTACAGGACTTACTCCCAGCCTTGACCGTCTAGCCACACACGATCAAATGCTTGAAACTATGCTGGCGTTCATAGACAAGGTTATCCCGGGCCAACGTTTCGTCCTTGCTGGCCTGTCGTATGGTGGTTATCTGGCTCGTGGTGTCCTCTACCACAGAACCGCCTTGATCGACGGCTTGCTGCTCTGTGTACCTCAAATGAAGGCCGATTCCGCACAGGTTCATCGCCCGCCCAGGACTACACTCGTAGAAGACCCGATGGTCATGGCCCGATTAGAGCCAGATGAGGCACAAATCATCGTAGATCTTGTGGTAGTGCAGAACCGCACGGTGGTAGAGGCGATGCGCGAGGTGTTGACAGAGGCTCAATTGGCCGACCACACCTTTCTCGCTCGGCTCGATCCGGCGGGACCCTTTTCCTTTGATGTAGATCGACTTCCCGCCCCCTTTAATGGTTCCACGCTTATTCTGGCAGCACGCCAGGACCATATTTGTGGATACCAGGATGCCTGGGATTTGCTGAACAATTATCCCAGAGCGACGTTTGCTGTCCTTGACCGGGCCGGCCATTTTGTGGATGTCGAACAGAATGAGCTTTGTCACGCCCTTATGCGCGAGTGGTTGGATCGGGTGGAGGAAGGCGAAATTCGCTAACGCACGAAGAGAAGCGCGAAGGAAGTTGATTCATCTCACGTCACTGTTATTTCACTGAAAGCAAGCAAGGCCCTGAAAACTTGCTCGCTTATCTATTGGTTCACAATGCGTTGTGATCGATCACATATTTATTGTGCAACCATCCTCTAAGCCTGTCACTTTTTGCCATTTTTGATGATTATAGCACCTATTTCTTGACTTTGAGGGAAGAATATAGCTATACTAGCTTTGTGATCGGTCACATAAAATCGTGTTCAAAATTGGTGAACTTGTCCCTTGTAGAGAGTCATGCGTAATGTGTGCAGCAAGCGACCTTTAATGTTGAAGGAAACCAGGGAAGGTAAGTCGATGAAACATTATGTGAAAGGGCGTCGCCTTGTCTCTATTGGCACGGTATTTTTTGTGCTGCTGATGAGCGTTGCAGGTTTTACGTATACAGCCAGCGTGGTGCAGGCGGCGACGTTGAGAGCCACGGTACGTGATGGCGATATTGGTGGCGCTGATATTCATAATCAAGATCTGCGTCGTCAGGTATTGCCAAAGAATGACGGGTGGGCGTCTGCTGAGGGAGGCACGACGGGCGGAGCTGCGGCAACGAACGATCATGTATATACGGTGACGAATCGTGAGGAGTTGGTGAAGGCGCTGGGAGGCGATAATAGTGGGGCGGATACCACGCCGAAGATTATCACGATTAAGGGCGTGATTAATGGGAACGAGGATGATACGGGTAAGGCGCTGACCTGTTCCGACTATATTACTGATGGGTATGCGCTGGATGCGTATTTGAAAGCGTATGATCCGAGCGTGTGGGGGCGTACATCTGTGCCGAGTGGGCCGCTAGAAGACGCTCGTAAGGCTTCGCAGCTCAAGCAGGCGGCGCGGGTGGTAATTAACATCCCTGCAAATACAACCATTATCGGCAGCGAGGCCGGTGCGCGTGTGGTTGGCGCTAATTTTATGCTGAAGGGGGCGAGTAATATAATTATTCGCAATATTCAGTTTGAGAATGCGTCTGACTGTTTCCCGCAATGGGACCCGACCGATGGCAGTACCGGCAACTGGAATTCGCAATATGATAATGTCTCTGTGATCGGCTCAACGCATGTCTGGGTTGACCACGATTCGTTTACTGACGCGGACCACCCCGATAGCTCGCTGCCGTCGTATTTTGGCCGTATCTATGAGCAGCACGACGGAGAGCTTGATATTACGAAGGGTGCGGATCTTGTGACGGCCTCGTGGAATCGTTTTGCGGACCATGATAAGACGATGCTGATTGGATCGACCGATAGCCCGACGTATGATGTAGGCAAGTTGCGCGTCACGCTTCACCATAACGAGTTTGAGAACGTGGTGCAGCGGTTGCCGCGTGTGCGTTATGGGCAGGTGCATGTCTACAACAACTATTACAGCGAGGCGACGAACTCCGCTTTTCTGTACGCGTTGGGCGTTGGGATTTCGTCGCAGATTTTTGCGCAGAACAACTATTACAGCCTGCCATCAGGCTTTGCGGCATCCAGCATCATCTCAGTCTTTAAGGGAACGATGATTCATAGCGAGGGGGACCTGGCGAATGGAAAGCCGGTTGACCTGCTGGCCGCGTATAATGCCGCCAATGATCCTGATTTGAGTGGCAATGTTGGTTGGACGCCGCAGTATCATCTTCAGATTGATGCGACGCAGCTTGTACCAGATCTGGCCCGGCGTTATGCCGGGGCCAGTCGTACAATGA
>JAICIM010000087.1 GCA_025928885.1 Ktedonobacteraceae bacterium
ACGATCGCATCCTGCAAGATTTGCTCTTTACTTTTCCCTTCGCTGGCCGCAAACGCCTCGCCTTCGGGCGTCTTGAGCAGATCCACGACCCGCTGGCAATCGGTGGAAACAATGGGGCCTGACGTTGCGGTAATATCTGCCCGCGTTGGGCAGACGACGATATGGTTGGCGGCGAAGGTATCCGGCCCGGCCATAAACAGCAGGATCAGCGCAATGATCGGGGCCTGCAACAGCAGGATCAACAGGTTGCCTGCATCATTTTTGAGCAGCTCTATATAGCGCAACGAGAGCAACAGAAATTGTCGCCAGAAATTGCCGCGCCGGGGTTGTTGAATCTCCGTCGTGCTTTGTACGGCATCAATATTCTTGTTCGGCCCCTGCTTGAGCGGCTCCAGCACGTAGCGTTGATAATCGGGTGAGGCTTTGAAACGCGCCTCCGCCTGCGCTGGAATATCGGGGCGCTCATCAGTCGGCTCCAGCGTGGTATAAATCTCAGCAAACGAGGATTTGCCAAAGAAGGCGCGGGCCTGATTGGGCGGTCCATAATAGGCCATACGCCCGCCCTGAGTCAGAAAACAGATCGAGTCACATACATTAATGTTGCTAGTGGCGTGCGTCACCAGCACAATCGTATGCCCCTTATCTGCCAACCGCCGCAACAGGAGCATCATTTTGCGATCCAGCCCCGGATCAAGGCCCGACGTTGGCTCATCCAGAAAGAAGATGCTCGGGTTTGCCAGCAACTCTAAGGCGATCGAGACGCGTTTGCGCTGTCCACCCGACAGCTTGCTGACTAACAGGTTGCGGCGATGCTTCATCTCCACATCGTCCAGCACCTCGTTGACACGCTGCTGGATCTGCGCCCTCGTGAAGTCACTCGGCAATCTCAAACGGGCGGCATAATAGAGAGCACGCTCGACGGTGAGGTCGCGATGCACAATATCGTCCTGCGGCACATAGCCAAGCTGCGTACTAAAAGCGGCCAGGTTGCGGTAGTAGTCCTGCCCGTTGTAGAGAATCGTTCCCTGCTGGGCGGGACGTTGCCCGTTGAGCACATCCATCAACGTCGATTTCCCAGCCCCCGAACCACCAACCAGCGCCACAAACGTTCGTGGCGGAATGACCAGCGAAATGTCATTGAGCAGCACCACTTTCTTGTTGCCGAACTTCTGGATATGGGTCGCATCGATCCGAATCCCGCCACTATCGTCCTGCTGCGTCAACTGCGTTCCCGTAAACGTCAGCTTAAACGGCCCGATGCGAATCACGTCGCCCACCTGCAAAGGCTGATTCTTTATCTGTTGCGCGTTGACGTAGACGTGATTGGTGCTCTCCAGATCAATGATGCGATAACCCCTCGCATCGCGCACCAGCCGGGCATGATGGGCCGATACCTGCGGATGATTCAGCACCACCTGATTATCTGGCAATCGTCCCAGCGTGATCATCGCGTCGTGCAGGGGAATCGGTCGAATCTCTGGCAGCGCCTCCTGGGGAGCACTCGTGCCATCGTGGAAGGTCAGCGTTACCAGCACGCCGCCCTCATCGCCGATGCGAAAGACATCGCCGCGCCGAAGCTGCTTGCGAAACTTCTGGTCGCCTGCGATGACCTGTCCCTGATACATCAAGCCATTGGCGGTTCGCGCTCGCGAAGGATGCGGATGGAGCAAGATCAATTGATCCCCTTCGCGCACAATCTGAGCATGCATGCTGGAAACCGTCGGCTCATTAATCACGATATCGCAGGAGGGGTCGCGACCGATCGTAATCACCGGTTTCGTCAGCTGATAGCTCTGGCTAGGACGCCCCGTGTTGGTGCTGATCTCCAACGATGGCACGCCCCCGCCAATCTGTTCGAGCGGGAGGGCGATCTGCGTTCCCTTTGGAGCCACGGTCGCTGGCTGCATCGGCAGCGCAACGGCAATCGTCGGAGAATGCGGCTCAGCAGCCGGTCCGACAGTGCGCGGAGTGGGCTGCACCAGCAAGATAAAACGAAATGAGGTGTTTGCGCCCAGGCTCACCACATCCTGATCGTGAATGATTGCCTGCTGAACGGCTTTCTGGTTCACCAGCAATGTATTATTCGGGGTTAGCTTCTCAATCCGCCACTGGCCATCGGGCTGATACTCGATGCGGGCATGCCTGCGTGAAACAGCCTGATCGAGTAGTACGATATCGTTGCCTGGATCGCGTCCAATAGTGATGGCCGAAGCGCCAATAGGGAACGTCTGTCCTGTAAGCGGCCCGGCAAGGATCTGGATGGAACCCGCTTGATTATTTCTCTCCATAATAGTTTTCTCTGCTTGATGAAGATAGGTAGCAAGAGGTCAAGCAAATACTAGCGCATGTACTTTTACATCTCTCGCCCATGAAGCTTTTCGTTGCTACTAAACTACTCCTGAAGAGATGAAAATACAAGCGTAACATTACCCATATTACCCAAAAATATAGCCCTGCATGTTGCAGGGCTACGTCGCTACAGGCGATCATGACACGGAATTTGACTATTTCGCCTTTTTCACTACGGCATCATTTCCTCGCGCCAGAGCGGTGAAAATGCCGATGGCGGCAAAGCTGGCACAGACGAGCAGAGAGGCGCGGAAACTGCCCACAAAGGTATTTTGCAGGCCGCTTAGCGCCAGCGCTGAGAGGTGATGCGCTTGCGGCGAGGAGAGCAGCGGCCCGGCAGCTGCACCACCCAGAGCGGCAAAAACGGTCCCCGTGAGTGCTACGCTGATGCTCTGTCCAACAACACGCCCGGTCGCAAGCAATCCCGACGCCTCACCCTGCGCTTCCTGTGGGGCTGCACCCATCATCGTGCGTGTATTCGGCGATTGGAACAGCCCCTGACCAATGCCAATCACGGCAAGACGCCAGATAATATCCCAGGTCGGACTCTGCGCGTTGATCTGACTGACCAGGGCCAGGCCAATGCATGCGATAGTGAGGCCAACAGGCGAGAGCCAGCGCGAACCGAAACGATCGGCCAACGTTCCGCTCAAAGGAGCGACAACGGCCAGCATCAACGGCAATGGAGTGAGCAGCAGGCCGGTCTCGATGGTAGAGAAGCCGCGTAGCTCTTGAAAGTAGAAGGGCAGCAGAAAACCCGGCGCAAACAGGGCCATCATGCAAAGAATAAAGCTCACATTGGCAAACACGAAGACACGATTCGTTACCAGCTTCGGATTAACAATAGGATGCTCGACGTGAGACTCAACAAAGACCGCTAGGGCCAGCATCACGAACCCCACGGCAAAGGAGATCAGCGCACCAACTGAGAGCCAGCCCCACTCCTGACCGAACGAGAGGCCCAACGTCAGCGCTGCCAACCCGATCGCCAGCGTAATCGCACCAACCGGATCGAAACGTCCGCGCTGTCCCTGTTGGGGACGCTGTTCGCGATAGAAGTACCAGCCAGCCAGGAGCACAAGCAGGCAGATAGGGACGTTGACATAGAAGATCCAGCGCCAGGTCAGATACTCCGTAATAATTCCTCCGATAGTCGGTCCGGTCGCCACGCCCAGCGAAACGATCACAGCATTCAGGCCCAGAGCCAATCCGCGCTCATTCCTGGGAAAACTGCTCGTAATCATCGCCACGTTCACTGCGAATATCAACGCGCCACCAATCCCTTGAAACAAGCGAGCAAGAATGAGCAGCAAGAGCGATGGAGCCAGGCCACAGAGCATCGATCCCAGAATAAAAATGATCAGTCCCAGCATAAAAATTGGCTTGCGCCCGAGCATATCGGCGAGACGGCCAAACGTGAGGAGCGAGGCAGCAATCACCACAAGATAGCCAATAATAATCCACTCGGTCGCGCCACTGATCCCGGCATGAAACGTACTGGAGATGCTTGGCAGGCCGATATTGACGATCGAGCCATCCAGCGTAGTCATAAAACTGGCCGAAGCCGCCAGCGCCAGAATGGCCCACTTACTCATCTGTTGCTGCGACTTGTCTACATGTGCAGCCGAGGGGTTGACGATTTGACCAAGCTTATCGGTAAAAATGGTTGCGGCACCGACCGCTTTGCTCATACTCATCGACTCAAATCTACTATAATTTTTCTTCCCTGGTTTTTTCTCCATCATATCCTCTCTAACCATTGCAGAACGCCTCTATGCATGTTAGCTTTTAAATCCTGGGGATGTAGTTCGTAGCCGCGCGGCTACGAACTACATCCCCGGGTTATTCCTTAAAATGCATACAATGTTCATCTTCACCTTGCAACTACCCTGGTTTTAGTATAAATTCTTCAATATACATATGTCCAATACATAAATCTTGAAAGATTAATAGGTAAAACCTATCAGAGGCAAAGATACAAACATGGAGCTACGCCATTTACGTTATTTCGTTGTTGTTGCCGAAGAGTTGCACTTTGGTCGGGCGGCAACCCGGCTCTCGATCGTACAGCCATCGTTGAGTCAACAGATTCGACAGCTTGAAGACGAACTGGGCTTCCCCCTCCTGCACCGGACAAAGCGCTCTGTGGAGCTGACCGATGCGGGCAGAGTATTTCTGACGGGAGCGCAGGAGGTTCTCGCCAGCGTGCGTGATGCAAAACATGCCGCGCAACGAGCCTATCGCGGCGAAGAGGGCCGTCTGGTCGTTGGCTACATCAGCTCAAGCGCCTTCGACCTGCTCCCCATCATGCTTTCGGCGTATCGTGAGCGCTTCCCTCATGTCGAGGTGGCTCTGCGCGAAATGACGACGCAGGAGCAGATACGCGCATTAGAAGAGCAGCATATCCAGATCGGGCTGTTACGCCTGCCCATCAACGCGCCGTGGCTGGATGTCGAGGTGATGCGCCGGGAAGCAATCGTCTGCGTGCTGCCAGAGGGCCATCCTCTCGCCCATCAGGAACGCATCGCCCTGCCCCAACTGGCCTCTGAGCCGTTCGTGCTACAATCGCGGCAACTCGGCGGTGGCTACCATATTCAACTCATGAAGCTGTGTATCAATGCAGGCTTTACCCCCAACGTCATTCAGGAGGTCACCGAGACCTACGCCATCGTCAGCCTCGTTGCCGCCGGCATCGGTATCTCGCTGGTCCCTCTCTCCACGCGCAATATCCGCAGCCAGGGCGTTGTCTACCGCGAACTGGATGGCGTTACGGCCCTCACAGAGATTGCGTTGGCCCGGCAACGCAACGCGCGTTCTGCGATCATCGACAATTTTCTAACAACTGCGAGGGAAACCACGACAGGCACGGCCTGATAACACAGTATGGCACATCACCCGGCATAATGAAACAAATGTGAGAGGCCCCTGTGGGCTTCCCAAAAATCTATTGACTATTCAATTGAAATATGGTATTTCTAATAAAGAGAAGCTACTACGTTGCTGTAGATCGTCCAATGTTCAAAGAAGATACAGGTGACGATGAGTACAACTCCTACTCGCGATACCCGTCGCAAAGAAATCATTGCCGCCGCGCTTGACCTCTTCAGCCGTAAAGGCTATCGAGGCACAACCATGCCTGACATTGCCCAGGCAGCTGGCATCAGTACCGGCCTCATCTACTATATTTTTCCCAGCAAAGAAGATATTTTGCTCGCCTGCTGTGAGGATACCGCGACCATCACGCGCGAGGTCCTCAAACGAGCACGCGAGATCGCTGATCCACTCGCCCGCTTCGACACCATTGTCCGCGAACTGTACACCATCACCGATAGCACATCGAAACAGCTCATCATTCTCTATCGAGATATCTCGCTGCTGCAGAAAGAGTCGCGCCAGCGCATCCTTGATCCGATGAAACGACTCGATGATATTCTCGTGGCGCTCTTTGAAGAGGGGCAACGCGCCGGTGTTTTCACAAAGGATATCCCAAACCTGCGCGTGCTGGCAGCGAATGTGCAAAGTCTTGGACATCAATGGGCCTTGCAAAAGACCTGGCTCTTTGCGCCAGAGATCGATCTCGAAACCTACATTGCGGCTCAGATTGCATATTTCCATGCACAACTGTTGAAAAAGTCCGCAGATAGCTCTGCATCAGACACAGCAACGGACAGCTAGAGAACAGCAGCTGTTTTTTCGAGCTTTATCTCAGCTATACGTTGAACAGGACATCCATAAAACAGGATATTCTGGTCTCTTATCTGGTACAGAAACATGCAGTTCTATTTACTATCGCCATGTCACAGGCACGAGGAGGAACCGTTATGGATTTTCGTTTAACCGATGAGCAGCGTATGGTGAAAGAGACGGTACGTGCGTTCGTCACACGAGAACTGCTGCCGCTGGAGGGCGAGGTGCTCCGCAACGAGCGCGAGGGCCGCCCCGGCATCTCACGTGAACAGTTGCGCCAGTTACAACTCAAGGCGAAAGAGCTGGGTTTCTGGGGCATCAATACGCCGGAAGAGTATGGAGGGGCCAATCTCGGACCGGTGATGATGGCAATCGTCGCGATGGAACTGGCACGCACCTTCGTTCCCTTCACCTTCGGCGGCAATGCCGATAATATTCTCTACCGCTGCAACGAGGAGCAGAAGCAGCGCTACCTGCTCCCCACCATCAACGGCGAGCGCCGCTCCTGTTTCGCGTTAACGGAGCCGGGCGCGGGTTCAGATGCCGCCAATATCAAGATGCCAGCGGTCAAGGATGGCAAATACTGGGTACTCAACGGCGAGAAGGTCTTTATCACCAACGGCAACGAGGCTGATTTCGCGATGGTCTTTGCCGTCACAGATAGAGAGAAAGGCGCACACGGCGGCGTCACCTGCTTCCTGGTGGATCGCGAAATGGGCTGGCGCTCCAGCTATATCCCCACGATGGGCGAGTGGGGACCGGCCTCGCTCTATTTCGAGAACGTCCGCGTCCCCGAAGAGAACATCCTGGGCGAACTCAACGGAGGCTTCAACCTGGGCATGCAGTGGATCGGGGCCGGACGCTGGGCCATCGCAGCACGTGCCGTAGGAGCTGCCGAGCGCATGCTGCAAATGGCACTCGACTACTCCAAGACGCGCGTTACCTTCGGCCAACCCATCGCGCAACGGCAGGCAATTCAATGGATGATCGCCGATTCAGAGGTAGAGATTGAGGCGACGCGCTGGCTGGCCCTCCATGCCGCCTGGCTCTCGGAGCAGGGACAGGACACGCGCCACGCCGCCGCCATCGCCAAGCTCTACGGCTCCAATATGGCAAACCATGTGGCCGATCGCGTCCTTCAGATTCACGGCGGCATGGGCTACACCAAAGAGCTGCCCATCGAGCGCTGGTATCGTGAGGTACGTCTGTGGCGCATCTTTGAAGGCACCGACGAGATTCAACGCTTCATCATCTCCCGCGACCTGTTACGAGGCTATGTGAAGGTTGGAGAGATGCTCTAATGCACACACTACATCCTTTCTATTTGAAAGATGGAGAGATGCTCTGATGGGACGCGCTCCAAAGGCTGCAATCGTGGGCGTGGCCGAGTCCGATCTCGGTCGCACGCCCGACAAAACAGTGCTGCAACTGCAGGCACAGGCGGCCAGGGCTGCTCTTGATGATGCCGGACTGCACTTTCAAGACGTGGAGGCGCTCTTCTGTGCTGGCAACTGGGCCTGGTCGCCAAACCTGATGCTGGCCGAATACCTGGGCATTCAGCCCAAATATACTGACACCACGAATATCGGCGGCTCTTCGTTTGAAGCGCATATCGGCCACGCACTCGCAGGCATTGAAGCTGGCCTCTTCGATGTCGCGCTTATTACCTATGGCAGCACCCAGCGCTCCGACCGTGGGAAAGGGCGTGGCAATCCATCCTATCGGCTCACCGAACAATACGAGGGACCATTCGGACTGCCCACTCCCGTTGGTGCCTACGCCCTCGCCGCCATGCGCCACATGTTCGAGTACGGCACGACCAGCGAACAACTGGCAGAGGTGGCCGTTGCAACGAGGAAATGGGCAGCGCTCAACGCAAAAGCGATGATGCGCGACCCCATCACCATCGAAGATGTACTCAACTCGCGCATGATCGCCTCTCCGCTACACCTATTAGATTGCTGCCTCGTCACCGATGGCGGCGGCGCGGTAGTGGTTGCCTCTGCTTCTCGTGCGGCCCAGGCTCGCAAACCACCCGTCTGGATACTCGGACATGGCGAGTCACACACGCACAACACGATTACCAATATGCCCGATCTGGCAACGCATAGAGCCGCCATCGCATCGGGGCAGGCCGCGTTTGCGATGGCGGGTCTGACGCCAGCAGAGATGGATGTGGTAGAGATCTACGACTCGTTCACGATTACCGTGCTGCTCACCTTAGAGGCGCTTGGCTTCTGTGGACGGGGCGAGGCTGGCGCTTTTGTCAGTGGACAACGCACCGCGCCCGGCGGCCCCTTCCCGCTCAACACCAATGGCGGCGGGCTGTCGTACTGCCATCCGGGCATGTATGGTATCTTCCTGCTGATCGAGGCCACCCGACAACTGCGTGGCGAATGTGGGGCCAGACAGGTTGAGGGGGCGCGACTGGCTCTGGCTCACGGAACGGGTGGAGTGCTCTCGTCGGCGGCCACCGTGATTCTTGGAAAGGAGTGAGCGCAATGCCTGCACAGTTGCCACCACTGGTGATCGATAGCGACTCGCGGCCCTACTGGGAAGGGTTGGCACAGGGCGAACTGCGCATCCAGCGCTGCGATGCCTGTTCCCGCTATGTGTTCTATCCCCGTGCCATCTGTCCGCACTGCTCTTCAGGGCAACTCTCGTGGGTAACCACAACGGGTAAGGGGACGATCTATTCCTACACCGTCGCCCATCAGGCATTCGGCCCCTTCGCCGCTGAGGTTCCCTTCGTCATTGCCGTCGTTGAGCTTGAAGAGAGCGTCCGTATGATGACACGCATTGTTGACGCGCCTCATGAGCAGGTACATATTGGCGCGGCGGTACATGTTACGTTTGCGACGATCAGCGAGGGGATGACGCTTCCATACTTCCAATTGACCATGTAGGCAGGACACGCTAGAGAGAGAAAGTGCATATAGAAGAGGTACTGGAACATGTCTGATAGTATCACACCGGAACGGCTCCACAGGTTTCTCCGTCCGAGGAGCATCGTTCTGGTTGGCGCGACAGATAACTCTCGCTGGTCCATCTCCACCTACGAGAACCTGCAACGCTTCGAGTTTCCGGGGCCAATCTATCTGGTCAATCCTAAGCGTGCCATCGTGCATGGTCAACCAGCTGTATCGTCGCTAAGAGACTTACCCGAACCGGCAGACCTCGCTTTCGTGATGGTGCCAACACAACACGTCTTCTCCGTCGTCGAGGAGGCGGCGGAGATGGGAACAAAGCACTTTGTGATCCTCACAGCCGGGTATCGCGAGGTGGGAGCCGAGGGAGCGCGGCTTGAGCAAGAGCTACTCACCTTCGCTCAAGAGCGCGGTTTGACGCTGCTTGGTCCGAACGGCAACGGCTTTATCAACGTCACGGAGCGCATCACGCCCTATGGCCTCGCCATCTCGCCTCCACTCATCTCGGGTCCGGTCGGCGTGGTCCTCCAGAGCGGTGCGCTGGCAAGTGCGGTGCTCTCATTTGCTCAGGCTCATGCCATCGGGTTGAGCCTGCTCATCTCAATGGGCAACGAAAGCATGATCTCCACCACAGATGTTGTGGATTATCTCATCGAAGACGAGGCAACCCACGCCATCGCCCTCTTTCTGGAGAGCATTCGCCACCCGGAGGAGCTGCGCCGCGTCGCCAACAAAGCTCGTGAGCGCCACAAACCCATCATCGCGCTCAAAATCGGCCGCAGCGAGATGAGCACGCGCACCGCCCTGGCCCATACCGGCGCACTCGTGGGCAACGATGCCATCAACGATGCCGCGTTTAAGCAGCTGGGCATTGTGCGTGTGGAGTCGCTTGAAGACCTGCTCATCACAGCTGGCCTTGCTGGCTATCATCGTTCGCTACCCGGTCGCCGTATGGGTGTAGTAACGCCCTCTGGCGGCGCATGCGATATTCTCTCAGATCTCGCTCAAGATGAAGCGATCACCCTGCCGGAGTTCGCGCCGGAGACGGTCGAGCGCCTGCAAGCGATCCTGCCGCCCTTCTCAACGGCCCACAATCCGCTCGATGTCACCGGCTATATCGTCGTTGATGGCACATTACAGGCTCGTGCGCTCGATGTGGTGGTCAACGATCCCAATCTCGACTTCATCCTCTTCCTGACCAGCCTTGATGGGAGACGTGTACTGGAGCCATCCATCCTGGCAAATCTGCTGGAACAATATGATCAGCTTGCCGCGACAATCAGGGCCGCACGTATGCCGGTCGTGCTGGTCTCCAACACCTGCATCGATCTCACCCCCACCGGGCAGGCCGTCGTAGAGCGGACCAGGCTCCATGTTGTTGCTGGTATGCAGCATGGAGTGCATGCCATCGGTCGCTTGCTCTGGTGGTCCGAACAGCTTCACCCGCCAATCTCGATTAACCAAACTATCTCACAGTCCACCTCAGCAGCTAGCAGCTACCTGCGTAGTGGCAACTGGTCGGAGGCGCAGGCACGGCTGTTGTTGCAGGAAGCTGGTATCCCGGTGGTTCCGGGGAGCCTTGCAACCTCACCAGAAGAGGCGGCACTGGCTGCACACGCGCTTGGTTTCCCGGTTGCGCTCAAAATCCAGTCGGCGGCGCTCCCACATAAGAGCGACGTTGGCGGGGTTGCGCTTAATATAGCGAACGAACAGGCTGTGCGTGCCAGCTTCACAGGCATGATGGAGCGCGTGCAGGCAGAGGTTCCCGGCATTGAAATTGAGGGGATACTGGTCAGCCCGATGCGCCCCTCTGGCATAGAACTGCTAGTAAGCGTTATGCGCGATTCGCTCTGGGGGCCGGTCCTCACGCTTGGGCTTGGAGGCATCTGGACCGAGGCGCTGAGAGATACCGCCATCCGTCTCCTCCCTGTTACGCGCGAGGACATTCGCACGATGCTTGGCGAGTTGCGCGGTGCAGCTTTGTTGCTTGGCGGTCGCGGGCGCACACAGGTTGATCTCCCCGTGCTCATCGATGTCATCTATCGCATCAGCACGCTGGCGCAGAGCCTGGGACCCGATCTCAACACGCTAGAAATCAATCCGCTCCTGATCAGCCTGGCAGGCATCGAAGTGCTTGATGTTTTGCTAAACTGGCAGGAGCCTCTCTAATATTCAGGATAAGTACTATAAGAAATGGAGGACAGACGATTATGGGCAAACATGATAATCGCGTCGCTTTTGTCACCGGAGCGGGCCGGGGCATCGGAGCCGCGACCGCAACAAGGTTGGCAGAAGAGGGCGCACGCGTCGTACTTGCCGATATCGATACCGACAACTGCAAACAGGTGGCGGCAGAGCTGGAACGCCAGAACGCACAGGCGCTCGTTGTCTCCTGTAACGTTACCGATAAGACCTCGGTGGAGGCCGCCATCCAGCAAACCGTCGATCACTTCGGGCGGCTGGATATCCTGGTGAACAATGCTGGCGTGCTGCGCGACAACCTGCTCTTTAAGATGAGCGACGACGATTGGGAGACGGTGATCAATGTCCATCTACGCGGCGCTTTTCTCTGTAGCCGGGCCGCGCAGACGCATATGGTCAAGCAAAAGTTCGGGCGCATCGTCTCGCTCTCTTCCACCTCAGCGCTGGGCAATCGCGGACAGGCCAACTACTCGACTGTGAAAGCCGGGCTGCAAGGTCTGACGCGCACGCTGGCAATCGAGCTGGGACCATTCGGGATTACCGCCAACGCCGTCGCCCCCGGCTTTATCGATACCGAGATGACGCGTGCCACCTCGCGGCGTCTGGGCTTCGATCCCCAGGAGCGCATCGAGGCTGCCTCGAAGGTGATCCCGGTCCGACGCGTCGGACAGCCGCGCGACGTTGCCAACGTCATTAACTTCCTCGCCTCAGATGACGCTGGCTTCGTCAACGGCCAGATTATTTATGTGTCGGGTGGCCCTGCCGGAACCTAAACCGCATTTTTTAGTAGACGTGTAAAGGAGCAACCATGTTTGATACAAGCAAGATCGGCCATAGCTTTGCACCTTTCACGGTGGAGGTGTATCGCAACAAAATTCACGAGCTAACCGCCGCCATCGGCGACAACAATCCCGTCTATCACAATCGGGAGGCGGCTCAGGCGGCGGGTTTTCCCGATGTGCCAATCTCGCCGACGACGCCGACCATCTTCAACTTCTGGGGAGCCAGACAGCGCGAAGGGAACAGTCTGGCGAGCCTGGGGATCGATGTCAAACGTATCCTGCATGGCGAGGAAGAGTACGAATATCTCACCCCAATCTATCCCGACGATCGCTTAACGGGCGTGACCACGGTTGTTGATGGCAAAACTCGCGTGGGCAAAGATGGCCTCGCGATGGATATCATCACAACCGAGACAAGTTATACGAATCAGCACAACCAGCCGGTGCTGAAAACCAGATCGACGGTGATTGTCCGTGAGCTTCCCCCTCAGAGCGCAAAGGAGGCCGGAGCATGACCACGCACATGCAAAAAACGCTCTATGCCGAGGATGTGCAAACCGGAGACGAGCTTCCCCCACTCGTCAAGGATGCGATCACGCACCTGCAACTGGTGCGCTACGCCGGCGCATCCGGCGATTTTAACCCGTTGCATACCGATCCCAAAGTCGGCGAAGCGATCGGCACCGGCGGCATTATCGCTCACGGCATGCTGATCATGGGCTTTGTCGGTCAACTCCTCAGCAACTATCTCGGGGCGGGAGCGCTGCGCAAATTCAACGTGCGCTTCAAAGGGATGACGCGCCTGGGCGATGTCATTACCTGCACCGGGAAAGTCACTGAGAAGTACGAAGTCGATGATGAAACTCGTATTGCCGGCACGGTGCAGGCTGCCGACCAGAACGGCGATGTTAAGGTCAGCGGCACCTTTACCGCAGCCTTGCCGCGACGCAAGGCATAAGCCTGGCTCAGCAGAGATGGCGAGGAGGCGTCGCTATCTCTGCCCCTTTATTGCTTACAAGAGAGATCATTTGCAGGGATGCTTCCCCGCTTGAAAATCCCCTTTTCGCCAGTACGTTGTTGTACGCACACACCATCAGGAGGATTCGGATGAGTACCATCTACACCGGCTTCAGGCATCGCAGCCTTGAACACTATCCCTCCAACGTCTATCGTATCTGGTATCTCGCCCTTGCCGTGATTGCCACCATTATCCTGTACTATGAATCGTATGTACTCCCCTCCGTTGCCCCGCTCATTCTGCAAGATTTCAAGCTATCCGTCTCATCGTACTCGCTCATTGTCCTGGTCAGCAATGCGCTTGGCGCACTCTCCGCCATCTTCGGTAGCCTGTCGGACCGCTTTGGGCGCAGCAACCTGATCATCTACGGCCTGCTGATTACAGGCGTCGGCACGCTGGCTATCGCACTGACCAATACTCTCTGGCCCTTCCTGGCCCTCATCTGGGTCCTGGGATTTATTGAAGGTATTATCCTGGTCGTCACGCCCGCGCTTGTACGCGACTTCTCACCGCGCTTTGGGCGAGCACTGGCGATGGGCTTCTGGACGGTGGGACCGGTTGGCGGCAGCGTCCTGGCAACCGGGGTCGCCAGCCAGACGCTTCAGACACAAGGGACGTGGCAGTCTCAGTATGTTATTGCCGGCATCGTCGGACTCGTCGTTTTTCTGATTTGCTTCTTCTCCATGCGCGAACTCTCGCCCGGCCTGCGGGATCAGGTCATGAATACCTTACAAGAGAAGGAGCTGATCGAGGAACGAGCTGGCAGTATCGATATCGCAGCGGCGACGCAACATCCCTGGAGGCAAATACTGCACTATCGCCTGATCATCAGCTCCCTCGGCATTAGCGTTTACCTGCTGATGTACTATGCCGCCGTCGCCTTCTTCCCCACCTATCTCAGCAGCATCTTCAAGTTCTCGCTGGCCGAGGCGAACGGGCTGGTCAGCATCTTCTGGATCGTTAACGTCGTCGCCGCAATCGTCATTGGCTTCATCTCCGACCGCACGTTGATCCGCAAGCCTTATATGCTGGCCGGAGCCATCGCCACCATTATAGTCACGCTCCTCTTTATCAGTCGTATCGGCGTGCCAACGGCAGCCTCGCTGATGGCGGTCTTCCTCAGCCTGTTTGGCATCACTATCGCCGTTGGGTATGTCACCTGGATGGCCGCGTATACCGAAACTGTTGAGGATATCAATCCCGCGCTCGTCGGCACCGGTCTCGCGCTTGAGGGGGCGATCTTGCGCCTGATTGTGGTGCTTTCCACGCTGGCCTTCTCGTTCGTCGTGCGCGACCAGCTCAACGGACAACAATGGGCAACATGGTGGTGGGTCTGCATCGCTGGCCTGATCGTCTTCATCCCCACCATCTTTGTCGCCTCCGGCTCCTGGAAACCAACCCTGATGCAAACACCTATCAAGCAGGAGCAGAGCGGATAACAGAAACATAACGTTTGACGGGCGGCTGCGGGTCAGTTATCGAGGACCGCCAGATGCAACTCGCGCAGGCGTGCGGGTTCGGAAATCGCGGTGATCGCGGTGATCTTGCCGTGCTTGATCGAAAGATCGAGGACACCGAGCAGCCGCCCGTGCGGGACCACGACGACGCCCACAGCACCATTCACCAGAACTGGTCGCGCAGTATGGGCGCGTCCCACAAACTGTTTTGCCACCGCCGCCGCACCATGAATCTCGCTCGGCATACCTGTAGCATCAGAATGGAGCACGACACCCGGATCGAGCACGGTGAGCAGCGCATCGAAGTTCCCGGTGCGGGCGGCGGTGAGAAAGGCTTCGACCACTTCTCGGCTTGCGGCCAGATCCTCATCCTGAAGGTGTGCTCTTCCGCGCACCCGGCGACGTGCGCGGCTGGCGAGTTGCCTGGCAGCTGTTGGGGAACGCTCCACGAGAGGGGCAATTTCGTCGAAAGGGACGGCGAAGATGTCGTGCAGCACGAAGGCGAGGCGCTCGGCGGGTGCAAGCGTATCGAGCACCACCAGCAGTGCCAGGCCCACCGAATCGGCCAGCTCCACCTCCTGCTCCGGGTCGATCTCGCTTTCACCATCCATCACCGCATCAGGCAGCGACGCCTCCAGGGATTCCTC
>JAICIM010000491.1 GCA_025928885.1 Ktedonobacteraceae bacterium
AAGCAGGCCATCGACGAGATCAGCATAGATGTTGTGACCAGCCGGGGTTTTGACGAGGAGAGTGCGCGTCGAGAGATTGCCAATTTCCGCGCTCTGATGGAACAGAATAAAGAGCAGATCGACCTCTTTGAACTGGCCTTAAATCGTCCTCCCGGCACCCCGCTTGCTGAGAGTGTGCAATCGGTTGCCAGAGCTATTGCGGTTCCGACGCTTGGCCTCAGCCGTCCCGACATCGAGCGCGTCTGGCGTGCTTACCAGAAATTGGAGGGTTCGCGTGTGCGTGGAGCAGGGACCAGACGGCTATTAACTGACATTATCGCCCTGATACGTTATACTATGCAGCGAGAAGACGACAACGGCACAATCCTGGAACCCTACCAGAACATGGTCAACCGGCGCTTTGACAACTGGCTGACCGAACAGGAGCGGCTGCGTGGGCGACCCTTTACCGCCGAGCAGCGCTGGTGGCTGGAGCGAATCCGCGACCGCATTGTAACCGATCTGCAATGCCAGGAGAGCGACCTGGACGGCGGTGCTGCCTTCGACCAGGGAGGTAGAATCGGCGCTGCCCAGGCATTCGGAGGGGAACAGGAATTGCTAACTGTATTGCGAGAGTTGAATGAGAGGCTTGTAGCGTGATTGAAGAGAATGAATTACCGCAGGGATGGGCGTGGACTACAGTTGAACAAATTTCCATTAAAGTGGTGGATGGCACTCATTTCACACCTACTTATCAGACTCAAGGCATTCCCTTTATATCCGTAAAAGATATCAGGGATGGCTATATATATTTTGATGATTGCAAATATATTTCGAGCGAAGAACACAGTAAATTAATCCAACGTTGTAATCCAGAGAAAAACGATGTACTTGTAACAAAAAGTGGTACGATTGGACGTGTGGCTGTTGTGAAAACTGATCAGCCATTCAGTCTTTTTGTCAGTGTAGCATTGATAAAAATACTACAGACTATCAATTCGAGTTTCTTCAAATTAGCATTAGAGCATTATTTTTCTAAGATTAACATTCAGCAGGATATCAAAGGCGGCGTTATAAAAAATCTTCATCTAGAGGATTTGCGAATTATTCGTATTGGAATACTGAGCTTGCCCCGATTTTGTAGAGTCTCCAGTGGTTGGAGCTGAGGAGAACGGAAGACGTTTTTACGTAATGTAACGTAACGTAGTACGTTTTTATTATACCATACAATACGTATTACGTCAAACGTTTTGTAACGTACGTTGACCTCCTGCTTTTTCATACTGAAGTGGACTCACGTATCCTAGCGTAGAATGCCGACGTACCCGATTATAATACGCCTCGATATAGATAAAAAGTTCTGATCTCGCTTCTTCATGTGATACATAGAACGTTTCTCTTACGCACTCATCTTTTAGTGTGCCAAAGAAGCTCTCCATTACTGCATTGTCCCAACAATTGCCTTTTCGCGACATACTCGGCTGTATTCCATATCTCCGCAAATATGCCTGATATGCATGTGAAGTGTATTGGCTCCCCCTATCACTGTGATGTAATAACCCCGCGTTGGGATGTCGGCGAGCCAGGGCTTGTTCAAGTGCATGCTCTATCAGGTCTTCATCACAATTGCCTGACATCGACCACCCTACGACCATTCGCGAATACAAATCCAGGATAATTGCCAAATAGAGCCACCCCTGTTTTGTTGGTATATACGTAATGTCCGTCACCCATTTCTTATCTGGCTCTTCCACATGAAAATCCCGATTTAAGAGATTTGGAGCAACTGGATGCGTCTCGTCTCTTTTCGTCGTTATCACCCTACGCCGTTTCGATCTGGCTGACAGCTCCTCTGCTTGCATCAGCCTGGCCACCCGTTTTCGTGAGCACGTAATTCCTTCGTCGTATAGATCTCTGTGGATACGTGGTGAACCATATCTCCCCTGATGCTCCTTAAACACCTGCCGTATCTCCTGGATCAAATGAGCATCTTCTTGCTTCCGTCGGCAGGTTGGACGTTTGCGCCAGGCATAAAAGCCGCTTTCTGAGACCGCGAGCACGCCGCACATCACCACTATTGCAAATTCATGCTTGTGCTCTTCGATAAATTGATATTTCATCGCTGGTCCCGTGAGAAGATGCTCACTACTTTTTTTAGGATATCTCGCTCTTGTTGGACTCTTTCCAATTCTTGTTTGAGACGACGATTTTCTTCCTCTAATGACGTTTGATGCCCTTTTCCTGGGAATGCCTCTTTCCCGTGTTCCGCCAGTTCCTTGCGCCAATTATGAATCGCGCTATCTGAGATCCCCAGCTCTCGCGCTATCTGCGTGATGGATTTGCCCGATGTTTGCACCAGTCGCACAGCTTCCTCTTTGAATTCTTTCGTGTAGACTTTTTGAATCTTGCCCATAGTTGATCCTTTTCCTAAGCTTGATTTAGTATATCTCAGCTTTGGAGACTCTTTCAAATCGGGGCAAGATCAATCACCGAGAGGGGATGGCTTCGGTATTCAGGATATTGGCAACACAAAATCTTTTCCACCTCGATGATCGGGAGCCGGATGCCGAACTGCCGGAACAGACTCTGGAGAGTAGAGAGCGGAATCTGAAGAATCTCGTGTTCGAGTTTGAGCACGAATTCCCCATGTTTGACCGCTACCAGTTCGACTTCCCTGCACTGGGGAGAGCCTCGACCCAGACCCGAATCGTGCTCGCCGGGGGTAGCGGGCGGGAGGACAGTACGCATCGGAGTGCCGCCGCTGTGGCACATCAGCTTGCAAGCACTTTTGTGGAGTTTCCCGGTCGCCATCTCGGCTACGTGACTCATCCAAAAGCATTTGCTCAACAGTTGCACGTCTTGTTGAGCGAGGAGTAAGAAAACAAACAGGATGACCCACATCTCTTGGAGAAAAGAAAAAAGAGCATACTTCTCATGGCCAATACCCCATCATTGATGTTCTTGTGGTTGGAGCGGGGCCGACAGGCTTGACGCTGGCCTCTCCAGGAAAATATCATTCGTGACTTTTTGTTTTCCTTTTTGCCGCTACTTTCGGCTTGTCAAGCGCCTTTTTGCCTGTGCCACCCCCTCTTTCGGGTGTGATTTTTCCAATGTATGTTGTGCAAAGCCGCCTGTGGTGCTCCTTGACAAGACCAGATCAGTCGGGTACAACAGAAAGGAAATGAATGGTTCCAGCAATGGCGGAACCACCTGCGCCCGCAAAGAGGGAAAGCAGGGCAGCGTGCAATTTTCTGTACGCTGTATGAGGTGTGTCCAGGCATCTGTCATGGTGGCGTTGAGCGTGCTCCACCATCCCTGCCAGTTGCAGCACCGACAGATCGGGGAGATGTTGAGCGTGCTCCATCGACGGTCTGTTGCTGGGCCAGGTTTGGGTCAACCTGGAGGGGATATGCTGACCAGTAGCGAAGGGTATGGAGCATGCTCTGCCCTTGCTGGTCGCAGCATTCCCTCTCGAACGACGTGATCCATTGTGTAATGTTGTCCCCAAAGAGAAAGGAGGAATTACCGCCAAACAACTGAGCCGCAGGGTGAGAAGGCTGAGATCTGCTGCCTGAGAGAGGAAGCAGTTTGTTAAGTACCTGGTAAAATAGACAGTGGAAAGAGAGAGTTGAAAGGTACGCGAGATCATGACACAGAAAAAACAGTAGAGTGCCGAATTTAAATTCAAGGTCGTGCAGGAGAGCTTCCAGCGCGATACCACAATTGAAGAGGTATGCCGCAAATTTGGCTTGGCCTCCTCAGTAATCCATCGGTGGCGCAAAGAGTTTCAGGAACGTGGTCCTGAGATTTTTGCCGATAAACGGGACCACGAGGCCCGAAGAGCGGCCCAGGGATATGAACCTGGCGAGTCTCCTGATGAGCTAAAGAAACTCATTGGGGACCTCACGGTGCAGAACGAACTGCTAAAAAAATCCCGCGGACTGCTGGGGAAATGAGCAAACAGCAAAAAGTTGAGCTGGCACGCACGCTGTGTGCTGCTGGCAGTCCGATCAACAAAAGCCAGCTCGCGCGTGTGCTGGGCATCGCGCGTAGCAGTCTGTATGTCCAACTGAAGCGTCCCAAAGCAGACAAAGCGTTGGCCGTGCGCATTGAAGCCGCCTATGAAAAGGATGACACGATGGGGCATCGCAAGCTGGCTGCTTTGCTCTCGACTGGGAAGAATCGTGTCAAACGCGTGATGCGCAAATATGGAATCGCAGCCCGACGAAAGCGGAAAAAGTATATCTATCCAGGCAAAGCGACGCAGATTGCTCCCAACAAACTGCGCGAGGAAGAGTTGGATTGGAACCAGACGGAAGTGGTGTTTTCTGACATCTTTGAGGTGAGGTTGGCTGACCAGTCGCGTGTGCGCGGGTGCTTTGCCCTGCGGCACCGCACCCGGCAGATCCTGGGTATCGCCTTCGACTATCATATGCGTGCTGACCTGGTTACTGATGCCATCCAAACGATGATCTTTGAGGCACCAGGCTGCATCTGGCATAGTGATCAAGGCAAACAATACGGAGCCAATCCGACACGCCAGTTGCTCTTGCAGAGAGGCTTTGTGCTCTCGATGAGTCGTGTGGGAACTCCGACTGACAATGGCTATGCCGAGCGCTTTGTCGGTCAGTTCAAGCTCTCGGTAGCTGAGCGCCGTCCCTATCACACACTGGGGGCCTTCCTGCAAGCTGCGGAAGACTGGATCAACTTTTACAATCGCGAGCGGCCTCATGAAGGCATCGAGAACCTCTCTCCGCTCCACTATGCACAACGTCATGGGTTAGAAGACATTCCTTTTCTTACCTTATAACATAACGATGTCTATTTTCTCGGGTACTTGACAACCACACCATCTTTGCCCTGCCTAGCAGGAACCTGCACGCGCAACATATTTTCGGTTTCACGGCGCACCAGGGCGTATTCTTCAGTGAGATAGAGTGTTGGCACAAGGATGCTCCTTTTCATAGATGCTTCTTTGATCGCAGCAATCGCACTTCTTCTGGCATACAGATGGACAACAGGCTACAATTGGGGCAGCGTGCCGCCAATGCGCCCGAGAGTGGCGGTGGTGGCGTGGCACGGGCAGCTACCCGAAAGGCTTTTGCGATGGCCGCTGGCGATACCAGGTAAACAAGACCCGCTCTCGTTAGTCGGTCTCGCTCCCCGTTCGTACAATGAGGTCCATGAACTTTTTGTTGCGGATGATGATGGCTGGTGTGCTTTTTGATAGATGACGTTGAGCAAGGGGTAGTCTATTCTTTGCACCGATCGCGCGGTATTGTACTTGGTGCAGTTTGACACATAAATCGGCTCTTGTCCAGGCATGTGGTTTTCTGCCTGTTTGCTTCCCAGGAGATGATAAAATACAAGGAAAATTTCTCAAAGGCGGAAGACCCCTGGATGACAGAGACCTTTTACCATCAGATCTC
>JAICIM010000137.1 GCA_025928885.1 Ktedonobacteraceae bacterium
AAACAAGCCCAGACAATAGGGTTCATCATCCAGGGCGAAAAAGAGATTGGACTCTTCCAGATCAAGGTCAGCGGGGGCATCAGATGTCGTGCGCAGATCAAGCCCCAACACCTGGTGATAGAAACGCGCCTGGAGCAGTACGTCCGTTGCCCATAATCCTATATGTGCCAATCGCTTTACCTTGACTTTTTGAATCTGCTGATTGCTCACAGCTACCTCCTGCTATTTATAGCCGGCACGACACGAGTAATAAATCATCTGATATCATACTCATAAGAATACAGGAGGGTCAACAGCATTACCCGAAGGTCATGTATTTAGCGGGCCTCTTCATCGATATGTACCTCTATATGCCCGCCTGTGTATTCGTCATATCTACCAGTGCTCTGTACCGGGAGATTAGAAGCATCTTCAAATTGAGAGAGTGGTATATTTTGAGCAATGGGCTGCCCGGCGTCCAGAAAGTGTTCGATATTGGTAGTGGAGAGATCAATAGTCTCCAGCACGCGCACCAGAGGGGTAGAAGGCATCGGCGTCGTCGGAAACAACGGTCGCGTCACAGGCACTGGAGGAAGAGTCGTAGCGATGGGTTGGGTTTTCGTAATCGTTGGAAAATGCTGCTGGCCACCGCGCTTCGTCGCCAGTTTCGTACCATGCCTGGCTTTATAGGTTGCAGCATGCCTGGCAACGAGGGTCATTTGCAGACAAACGTACCAGAGCCGTACAGTGAGGGCAATAGTTGCAAGCCAGAAGAGGACCAGTACCATTGTGACGGGCCAGGGGTGTAGCATAAACAGCGCCAGCAGTACCCCCGTCATTAAAAATGATATTCCCAGTGCGCTATAGAGCAGATAGATGCGAAACGTTTCTCGTAATGTTCTTCCTTGCCTGTTTTGTGTTTTTCTATTTTTTCTTAACCAGTTGATTTCTTCTAAGATTATCAATCTGCGCCGCTGAGCATGTTTGCCAGTTGCAAGGCAACGACGCACCTCCAGTGGCCAGAATGCATGACTGACGCCGCCAGAATACAGAGGAAACTCCTGGCGCGACTCCGGTATATGCAACGGCACTTGTCGCCGGCTAGCCCTACCACCACCCTTATTTTTTTTCTTTCTACTCACCCTACTCACCACATCCACACCCAGTTAGCAGAACAAACAAAGATCCTCTATCGCGATACTGAAGTGCCGGTCAAGCACCGGCATCTCCAGCGCCGGATGTTTTCCACTGCCTGGAATACAAGATCTATCCATAGTTTATAGTGCGGCTTCACCCCAACCTGTCGCACAACGCCCCACCGGTTTCCACCAACCACACACCCTGAAAGCGTTCCGCTTCCGTTATGCCGACTTATCCACACATTCCACAACAACATCCGGCACATAAACTATAGATAAAATCGTACCTTCACCACCAACATCCACACAACCCACACAAACTGGTACATTCCAGAAAGCGCGTCCCGCTACCCACCAATGAGTCATTATACTCATCTGAGAGAGGAGACAGCACCGTGTTCCACACACCAGCACTTCAGTATCGCGATAGAGGATTGCTTACCTTGCCGCCGCAGTTGATGAGCGGAAGAAGAGCAAAAAAGAAGTTCAACCACCACATCACCTGACATTGCCGACAAATGCTCCACAAATAGCGTCCTATCTGGCGGCCTCCCTCGCTGCACGGGGGGGCAAATGGCTGATAGAAGCTCTTGTAGAGATAAGCGAATCACCGAAACGTGATTACAGATATATTGTAATCGCAATGGACCTCTTTGTGGTTATGAAGATATTGAGATTCAGTTAAGAATGCAACAAATTCTAGAAAATTTCTTAACATGTTGATTTGCTGATTTGACTATCATCATATTGGAATTATATGATTTCTTTATAGGTACAGAATTAACGCAGTAAAAAGAGAAAGCTCTCTTCTTATATTGTAAGGCTTAGGGAGGCGGGAAAAGGAGGCAGGGCGACATGGAGATGTATAGAGATCAGCGTCCCGCTACATCTCTGCCGTCGTCATGTGGGTACATCTGGCGCATCTGCGAGATGCACCCATATATCATTGCAAAATAGGCAAGAGGAGAAGAGAGGTCAATTGGCCTCGCTTTCCTCGATATGAATTTTGCCGCGTAGCACATCGGGAGGCGTATAGGAGGGTGGGTCCCATTCAAAGGAAACTTTTTGCCGTTTGATGGGAACATTGGCCAGGAGTTTGTCCCAGCCTTCCTCGTGTGCCAGGGTTAATTCAACCTGATCTTCATCGACCTCCAGGCGTTTCGACAGGACAGCAAGAAGTTCATCTTTAATCATGTCCAATAACGCTGGATTCACCTTTAAGCGGTCATGCATCAGCACGACCTTTAAGCGTTCCTTCGCCAGTTCCCCTGGTGTTGGTTTTTTTCGACCGACCATAAACTCAAAAACACCCATACAACTGCCCCCTTTAGGACGACTGAGAAGGTATCTGTTTCTCAGGCATTGCGGGTCCAAACCCTACCAAGCGGCGTAAGCGTTCCAGGAGCGTCGGGGAATCAGCCACCTCGTCGAGAGGGACCTCCTCACCCAGAATACGCTGAGCGGAGTTCATGAAAGCTCGCCCAGCGCGTGAGCGCTTTTCATAGACAGCAGGTTCACCTTTATTCGTGGCAATAATAATCGCTTCATCTTCGGGAATGATGCCGAGCAGGTCAATCCCCAGCACTTCCAGCACGTCCGCCACATCCATCATATCGCCCCGCTTGACCATTTCCGGGCGTAATCGATTGAGGATGAGGCGAGGTTCTGGTTTCCCAGCCGCCTCTACCAGGCCAATAATACGGTCAGCATCACGAACAGAAGCCATTTCAGGGTTTGCCACGATCACGATTTCATCGGCACCGACGATGGCGTTGCGGAAGCCCTGTTCGATGCCTGCGGGCGAATCGATAATGACAAAATCGAACTCCTGGCGCAGTTGCTGACACAATTGTTCCATCTGAACGCTATTAACAGCATTTTTGTCGCGCGTTTGAGCGGCGGGCAACAAATACAATTCGGGCAAGCGCTTATCTTTAATCAGTGCCTGTCGCAGACGACACTGGCCCTCAACGACATCGACCAGATCATAGACGATGCGATTCTCCAGCCCCAGCACTGCGTCCAGGTTGCGCAAACCAATATCGGCGTCTAATACAGCCACTTTCTTGCCCTGCATAGCCAGAGCCGTACCCAGGTTGGCCGTAGTGGTTGTTTTGCCTACGCCGCCTTTACCCGATGTAATTGTGATTACCCTGCTGTCCATGCTCTACTCCCGCGTGCAGATATGTTCAGAATTTTATGTAGAAGAACGTCTAGCTTCTGGCACCATGTGCCATCTAGTATACCACGAACTGCTGTATATAAACAGTTACATATTGAAGCGCATTAACATACGCCCGTCTGTTGAAGACAGTTTCCATTTCTTTAGTAGTATACAAGGTAATCGTAGTGATTGTCACTCCATATCGTTGACTTTCAATGGTCAGCGACGGGGAGAGCGACCACTGACCCAGGTTTCGACGACGATCTGGCCTTGCCGAATCATCGCGACCTCTGGCCGTGGCTGTGCCTCAAAGCCCTCCGGGGGACGTGAGAGCAGATGGGCAATACGTAATTGAACCGGAGATAAGCACAGCGAACAGACAACAGATTGATCGTTGTCGGGATAGCCCGCATGTACCATTCCGCGCAAAACCCCCCATACAAGAATATCTCCACCCGCCACAATTTCCGCGCCGGGATTAACATCGCCAAGCACCACAACATTGCTGTGATGGTGGATCGCCTGCCCGGAGCGCACCGTTCGCCGAATAAAGAGGGTATCGTCCGATTCGCGTGGGTCACGCTGCACGATCGACTCATTCGTCTGCACGATAGGTGCCTCCAACAATGGCTCATCGAGATACAAAGGTATTGTTCTCTTTGTTTCTTTTTGTTGTTCGATCACCTTTTCTAAGGGCATGACCGACATTTGATAATGGGCTAGTAATTTCTCTAATTGTAATCGTTCACTGACACGCAGGTTGCGACGGCTGGTATCGACCGTCAGCGAGGCACCGCGAAAAAAGGTTGGGGCCTCTGACAGCCTTTCGGCCAATGCAGTGAGCAGGTCTCCAAAAGGGGTCTCCGGCTCCAACGTCAAAAGCAAGCCACTGCGTGTTCCTTTGATGGCAATATAGGCTGACACAGACTGTCTTTCCTCTCTTTCCAGCCCGCTTTGTTGCGTTGATGCCTCCGACGCGTCCTTTCCCGTTTTCTCCTCCATACCCGGCCCCCATGAGCTACTGGAAGCAGCTTCTCGCGAACAACATGTGTAACTATGTTGAATGCGGTACATATGCCTACATCCATATGTGTCCGCTATGATACAGTATAAGCATGTGGCTAGTAAAACGCAATAGAACTCAAGGGTTTCTAGTCGTAATGCGTCCACTATTATGACAGAAAGCTCATGGGGAGGGCAAGCCAGTGGGAATTCTGGATGAGGATGCGGGTCCTGTCTCATAGAGACGAGCTTGCCGACCTTTTCAACAACAGGCCATAATACAGAGAGAATACGCACCGTATCTCATCATGTGGTGCAAGTTGAGGAAGAGAAAATGACATTTATGGACTTTCCAACGCCGCGCGAACTCGTCCTAACCAGCGGGACGACGAAAATCGGTATTATTCCCGCTATAGATCTGGTCTCACATTTTCAGGTGGATGCCTGGCAGGTCCTATATCGCCCGCTGCAAACGGGCAATGTCAGGCGCTGGGGGCTGCCTTTGATGATCCCGAACTTCTCGCGGCTCAAAAACGGCATCTTTGAGGAAAAAGGCACCACGCTCCCGATTCACGGCTTCGGTCGCCTGCTGCCCTGGACCGTGACGGAGCAGACCCAGACGAGCGCGACGCTGCAATTGCAGAGCAGCGATGCCACGCGCCCCAACTATCCCTACGAATTTACCTTTACCGCCACAATTACCGCCGGTGAAGATACCCTGACCTACACCGTCGCGATGGAGAATCGCAGCGACGAGGTGATGCCGATCGCGCCAGGCTTCCATCCTTATTTTACGGTTGCACAGAGCGACAAGGCAAAGCTGGCAACCACTGGCCTTGCTGGCTTTGATCCAAAGGCATGTCAATGGGATACGCAGCCACCCGACACCTCTTATCCCTTTCCTCATAAGGTGACGGTACGCATTCCCCGGCGCGGTGTGCTAACCATCGCTGAGCAACCAGTCAACGATCAGTATACGCTCTCCGCCATGCAAGTCTGGTCCGAACCCGAGAGCGCTCCCGATCATGAGTTTGTCTGTTTTGAGCCAGTCGTTGCAACCGAGGATGGCCTCAATCGCCCGCAAGATCGCATCAACATCCCTCCTCACGAGGCGAGACAATTCACGTTGCAATTGACAGCAAAACCATTTTAAATGTAACTGAGAGTAAGGTGGAATCGTATAAACTACAACAATTAGAAGAGGCTATCAAGAGAGGATAGACGAGGCTGGATACATTCCTATCGTACTGAAAATGCAGGGGGAGCGACTGATCGGTGCGTGCATTTCCCCTATCAGTAAGATATAATAAGGATGTTGCCATACAATGGCCCACCCCATATCCTTTTTCACATGGTTTCTTAGAAGGGTAATAGATGTGGAGGCCCAGAAAGCAGGTACATCACATGGATAAGCAGCCGGGTAATAGATACTGGCTACAAAATAGTAACGATAGGCAGCAGGCGCGTCCAGGGCCAGGGGGACGTAATAATGGGCAGACCCCACAGCCGCGACCATCAGGAGGGATCAATCGCTGGCTCTGGCTCCTGGTTGGCATCATGCTGGCCTTATTCATATTCAATTATGTAAACAATTCCAATCAGAGCGCCAACTCACCGCAACGAACAGAGCTGACCTATACCCAATATTACGATCAGATCCAGAAGGATAACGTCAAGTCAGCGACGTTTAGCGGACAAAACGACATCACCGGTGAGTTTTATAGTCCTGTGGGTGGGCTGTCGCAATATCACGTCTATCAGTTGCCAAATGGCGATGATCAGTTAGCACAACTACTGATCCAGCATAAAGCGAAGGTGGTCTATCAACCACCGCCCGACAATAGTTTCTGGCTCAACCTGCTCATTACCTTCCTGCCCTGGGTTTTCTTGATCGGCCTGTTCTTCTTTTTCAGTCGGCGAGCGACACAGGGACAACAGGGCATCTTCAGCTTTGGCAAGAGCCGTGCCAAACTGATCCTTGAGGATCGGCCCAGCACAACCTTTGCCGATGTTGCAGGTGTGGATGAGTCGAAGTACGAGCTACAAGAGGTAGTGGAATTCCTGAAAACGCCGCAGAAGTTCCAGCGTCTGGGCGGCAAGATTCCGCGTGGCGTACTGCTGGTTGGCCCTCCGGGAACCGGTAAAACGCTGCTGGCACGTGCCGTGGCGGGAGAGGCCGGCGTACCCTTCTTCTCAATGAGCGGCTCCGAGTTTGTCGAAGTGCTGGTTGGTGTCGGTGCCAGTCGCGTGCGCGACCTGTTCGATCAGGCCAAAAAAGCCTCGCCCAGCATCATCTTTATCGACGAGATCGACGCCGTTGGTCGCCAACGTGGAGCTAGCATCAACACGAACGACGAGCGCGAACAGACCCTGAACCAGTTGCTTGTCGAGATGGATGGTTTCGACACGCGGCAGGCTGTTGTGGTCCTGGCCGCAACGAACCGCCCCGATGGTCTCGATCAGGCGCTCCTGCGTCCTGGCCGCTTCGACCGGCGCGTGACGGTTGATCGCCCCGATTGGAATGGTCGCCTGGCAATTCTGAAGATTCACAGCCGCGATGTACCACTCTCAAGCGATATCGATCTGCAAGCCATCGCCCGCTCCACGACCGGTATGGTTGGTGCTGATCTGGCCAATCTGGTCAACGAAGCCGCTCTGCTGGCAGCGCGGCGTAATCTGGACCGTGTGAATCAGCGCTGTTTTGAAGAGGCGCTGGATAAGATCCTGCTTGGTGCTGAGCGTCCGCTGGTGCTGAGCGACGAAGACCTGGACGTCACCGCCTATCATGAAGGTGGTCACGCGCTCACCGGTCTGGTCAGCGATGGGGCCGATCCTGTCAGCAAAGTAACGATCGTGCCACGCGGGCAGGCGCTGGGTGTGACGATGTACACGCCGCTGGATGATCGCTATAACTACGCCAAAGAGTATCTGCTCACCCAGATCGTTACGGCGCTTGGTGGCCGTGCAGCCGAGCAGGTGGTCTTTAACAGAATCACGACCGGCGCGGAAAACGATCTACAACGCGTCACGGCGATGGCACGACAGATGGTGGCACGCTGGGGCATGAGCGAGCGATTGGGAACGGTCTCGTTCAGCGAGCGGCAAAGCCCCTTTGCTGGAGGCGAGACGGGAGCGCCCACCAGTTATAGCGAAGAGACGGCGGAGATCATTGATGAAGAGGTCGATCGCATTGTACGCACCTGCTACGCTCAAGCGGTCGATATCCTCACAACCAATCGCCCGGCTCTGGACCGTATCGCGCAGGAGCTACGGAAGCACGAAACGATCGACGCCAAACAACTGCATAACATTCTGGAGGAGACAGGCACGGCCCTGGCACAGACGCAGCTGCATCCCGATCAGCGACAACCAACGGCAACTCTGGCCCCCCCACCACCAGTGGAACCCGTCGTGCCACCAGAAATGGGATCACAACAGGAATTGCAATAACGCAATGCCGGTCAGCCACAGAAACTGACCGGCATTTTTTTATCTCTGGTTGTTCTCAAAGAAGGCCCGCATCCCCGGATGTTCCTGCATAATGGTATCCAGGCTTTCTGGAGAGAGCGCCATAAAGGTTCCCTGCCCCTCTGCCAGCACCATGCTTTCATCATCGGCATAGGTCAGAACTCCAGACGCCTGCGCCATGCGCCCTCGTACCTTTTCTAGCCTCGCACGAACCCGTAGCAGTGGGCCATACGGAACATAGTGCCGATAGCGTATCTCCAGGCGACCCGTCATCGTCCAGGTTGGCAGCTCCGTGAGCATCGTGGTACGGTTGAGCGCTTCATCCAGAATCGCGGCGACGATGCCACCATGAATAACGCCGGGGAAGCCCTGATGCTCCTGCTGGGGCCGAAAATCAGAGACAATGGTATCATCTTCCAGACGAAAGGCCATATGCAGGCCGAACGGATTGCGCTGTCCACAGGCGAAACACAGCTGGTAGTCGGTAGTATCATTCAATTCCATAGGGGATATCCATCTCTCTTTGCCAATTTTTATTTTTGAGTCTATCACAGAGAAAATTGCCAGACAAGGCAGCACAGGCCGCGCCATATTTGCGAATAGAGTTCGTTTTCTGATATGATAGAGTACCCCACTAGCCCAGAATATTTACTTACCAGCAGTGAGGCTCAACCTCGTTCTGATGCGTGTTGGTAAATAGAGAACCTATCCATTTTCGTTGGTACCTACCAAATAACAAATTGAAAGCTGGGAGCAAACGATGGTCAAAACCGCAAGCGATGCCGCTAAAACAGCATCTTCACAGAAAAAGCAGCTCAAGAAGCAGGCCAAACGGGAAGCAAAGTTGCAGGCCAAACTCGAACAGGCCACGCAGGACGTACAGAAGACAAAAAAGAAGTTAGCGAAGGTACAAACCAAACTGGTTGATGCTCAGACCCATGTCCACGATCTGGAAGAACAGCTCTTTCAACTGCAATCTGCTCGACAGTCCCTGAATGGCACCCCTGCTGTGAGTGATACAGACCAACAGAGCGAACTACAACCTCTGGATACCCAGGCCGCTGAAGCAGAAGCACCGACGGCTCAGGAAGAGGTTCCAGTCGTCCAGGAAGAGGCGATTGAAGAATTACACGAGGAATCGCTGCCGCCAGCCGAAGGACGCGCCGACGTTCCTACCGATCAGCCAGCCGCCACCGAGAACCAGGAGACCCCTGTCGAGCCTGCAGAGGGGCAGGAAAGCATCGTCGTTCTTACGACTGAAGAGGCGCTTGATGAAACGATTACTCCGCCTGAAGAGAGCCTGACTTCAGAAGAGCAAGCTGTCGCAACCGATGAGGTTCCAGAGGCCGTCAATGATGAGCAAAGCGTAGACAATGCTTCCGCTGGTGAGGATGTTCCCGGTGATGAGATAGAGGCCGCATCCACCACCGAAGAGGTCCCCGCCGAAGAGACTGATAGCACTCCCAGCAATGAAGAAGCTCCCGCCGATGAGTCCGACAGCACTCCTCCAACTCAGGAAGAGCACAGTGAGGAGAATACTTCCGCCAATGAAGAGGCTCCCGCTGAGGCGAATAAGTCATCTGAAGAAAAGCCTGAAGAGGCATCGGACGCCACAGCAGTTGGCGAATAGCAACCTATTGTTGCATACATAACGTACAAATTCGTAGTTGCGCGACTTTATCGCGCCTGGGCCACCATCCTCAAAGCGGCTATCCGGCGCGATACAGTCGCGCAACTACGACAGGGTGACACCACGCTTCTTCAAATGCAGATAGATCCAGAGGCTGATCCCCAGCAGCAGGCCGCCCAGCATATACGCTCCAAGCACATCGCTGGCCCAATGATCTCCCAGATAGATGCGCGATGGGCCAACCAGCACCACAAAGAACGCCGGAACGATCAACAATATGTAGTGCCACCAACGATCCCTTTTGAAGAGAATAAAGCCTAGCGCGAAAAGCAGCCCCCAGTACGCCATATAGGACATCACATGCCCGCTGGGAAAGCTCTTGCCACCGACGACCTGAAGCACCTCCACCAGGCTGGCGTTGGGGCGTGGCCGGTTGACCAACACTTTTACCCCGATATTTAACAGCGTACTGGCCCCTGAAAGCACAATGATATAGAGCGCCTCCAGCCGCAGCCGCACCAGCCAGAAAGCGGCTCCCGTCAACGCCACCAGCACCGCAAAGAGCACTGGATAGTTGCCCAGCCAGCTCACAAAAACCATCAGCGCTTGAAACCACGGGTTCTGGTTCTCCTGAAATTCACGAGTGATGAAGACATCGATGGCGAGGACAGGATTGAAGAAGACATAGGCTGCCAGAAAACCAAAGAGCAGAAAGACAACAATACAGACCGCTGCAAGCACCTGGGTTCGTATGAGGACGCGATACCAGGGTGCGCGTCCCCGGGCGACCTCCTGCTGCACCTGCTCAACCGCCCCTTCGACATTATTTTCAACTTTTTTGCTGGTCGGCTCGTTTTTTTCACCGATCGATTCTTTTTTGGAACTTTGTGGCATGGGTCTCTACCTCTTCTTAAAGCACATATCTATCGGGATAAGCATACTAACTGGTAATGTATGGATACCAATATGTATAGTACGTTGTTCGCAACAAAACTGTTTCTTTATCGGGCGGGGCCATTGACGGGCAGATATTCTCGCTATATGCTCTTAACAAGGAGGAATGTATGGCTTATATTGAAGTAAGACCAGCCCGACCAGAGGATCGCGAGGCGGTTCTGGCTTTCTGTCGCAACACCTGGGAGTGGGGAGACTATATAGAGCAGACCTGGGACGAGTGGCTGAACGATCCTGATGGCCGCCTCTTTGTGGCAACGGTCGAGGAGCACCCGGCAGGTATGGTTCATCTCGACATGCTCACCCCCATCGATGCCTGGCTTGAGGGGTTGCGCGTCGATCCGCAGTATCGCCAGCAGGGACTGGCCCGCGCCCTCTATGAAGCGCTGTTGATCGAGGCGATGCAGCGCGGCGCGAAATATGCACGCCAGGCGATAGAGTCGGACAATGAGCTTGCCCAACACCTTGCCAGGCTCTTCCACTTCCGACACGTTGGCACCTCAGCGCTCTTTCATGCATCCCCCATCCCGGCAAAACAGAAAGGGACAAGACAGGAGAAACCGCGTCTGGCCACCTCCGACGATCTGGAGGCCATCGTTGATTTTCTCAACGCCTCCAACGTCTTTCCACTGGTTGGTGGCCTCTATTATGCCCACTTCAAGGCCTCTCCTATTACCGTTGAGCTATTGGAAGAAAAGATAGCGGCACAACAGGTATACGTCCTGTATCGCTGGGAGCGGCTCGACGGCCTGGTGATAGCAGAGACCGCCGACTTTTTTGGCGAGAAAATCCTTTCAGCAGGCTATATCGACGGCACCGCGATCGAACCTATCAGTCTGCTCGCCTATGACTTACGAGAACAGCTCAATGCAATGGAACTGACAAAGATACGCATCTATGCGCCTGACATTGTGCTGGTGCGCGACGCGCTGACCGGCGTTGAGTACGAGTGGAATGGAACTACGTATACCACGTATGAGCGCGGCCTGGAATAATAGTATCTCCTCTATGCCTGCTTTCCCAACTGTATTATAATAGAGGAACATGAATCAATCATCGCAAAGAAAAAGCATCACTACGGAACACCGCCAGATCAATAGAGTATTGTAGAGTATGGTAGAACGTACAACGGAGTATAGTCCAGCAAGGACGATGCTATGGATGCTGCTCTTGTCTACTTTTGTGATGTCTGTGGAGCGGGTGTTATGGCTCAGGCGACGCTGTGTACAGTCTGCGGCAAGCCTCCCCATCAACCTGTGCAATATCAACCTGTACAATTCATAACACCAGCATCGGAACAACATGCTTTACCCACGCTTCCCGCTCAAATTTCCTTACGCACCGGTTCGCTGCTCGCCCGGCGCTATCGCATCGTCAGCAAAGCTGGCGAGGGTGGCTATGGCGTGATCTACAAGGCTGAAGATATCGATCGTTACCGCACAAAAGTGGCGATTAAGCAGATTAATCTCGATACGCTACGACCACGCGAGATGATCGAAGCCACCGATGCCTACAATCGTGAAGTGCGCTACCTCTCGCGGCTGCGCCATATTAGCCTGCCCCGCATGTATGATGCCTTTACCGATGCCGATCACTGGTACATTGTGATGGACTTTATCGAAGGAACGACGCTGGAAGAGACGCTCAAAAAGTCGCGCCGCAAGCATCTTCCGCTACGCAAGGTGTTGCAGATCGGTCTGGGACTCTGCGATGTGCTGGGCTATCTGCATTCACAACAGCCATCCATCATTTTTCGCGATGTCAAACCGGCCAACATCATGCAGACGAAGGGCGGCCACCTGTACCTGATCGATTTTGGCATTGCCCGCCACTATGTCCCTGGTCGCAAGCGCGATACCGGACCGCTCGGCACACCCGGCTATGCCGCCCCTGAACAATATGGTAGAGCACAGACAACCATACAAACCGACATCTATGGGTTGGGAGCAACGCTCCATACGCTGCTCATTGGCACGGAGCCAGCACTTACCGGTATGCAGCCACGCAAACGGTTGTTGCAGGGCAAGACAAGACGCCAGCTGCATCAACTATTGCAACAGATGTTGGAACCAGATGCCAGCCAGCGTCCGCAAACAATGGAGGAGGTCAGGCTCCATCTCCGGCTCTTATCATCGCGGATCAATGCTCGCCGTCGCTTTTTTCGCTGCCTGTTTACCGCGCTACCTCAAGCACTCATCGATGCCATGCTCTGCACGATGATGCTCTCCATCTTTTTCATCTTTATTCTACTCAATGCACCCTGGCTACTCTTGCCCATCTACGGCGTCTTCTATATCGTGCTGGTCCTTTTCAAATTATTCGTAGGGTTGCGAGAAGAGGAAGAGGAAACGTAATATAAACCCCGTTTCGTAGCCGCGCGACTGTATCGCGCCTGGTAGCCCCTGTGTGGGAGTGTCGTAGCCGCGCGACTGTATCGCGCCTGGTGGCACATTTGAGAATGAGGACCAGGCACGATACA
>JAICIM010000722.1 GCA_025928885.1 Ktedonobacteraceae bacterium
GGATAATTGAGCTTGAGGCCGCGTGCCTGGCGTTTGCGGGCCAGTTCCGCCGCCACAAAGATCAAGAGCTTCTCCTGCTCACGTGCCGTTAATTGCACCATTCCCTCCTCTTCTGCCTGCCTGTACAGGCCAATCACTACAATTTGTCAGGATCATTCTGATGAATATATTCACGCCGTTGCTTAATACACTTTTCGTGGTAGGATCGCCTCTCGGCTGTAGAGCGCCAGCTTCGCCTCCTGCCAGAACTTTGTCAGGCCACTTGCTATAGTATACCCCTGACAACTCACGCCGCGAACCACCAGCCCATGCGCCACCAGACTGCTCACGCCCCAGAAGATGCTCCCCGGCGTGCTGATCTGATAGGCCAGCGTATTGAGGGTGCGTTCCAGTTTAAGCCAGTAACCGGCATCCAGCCCAACCCGACAGATATACAGGCTGCAAAAATAAGTGTAGGGACCAAGCCGGGCCAGCGATGCGAGGCGCTGCAGTTGTGGTTCCAATGTGTAGCGCTCGATCGCAAGCGGCCTCCCTTGCGCCGTGATCTTCGTGCTGATATGCAGCCGCTCATAGGCAAAGAGTTCTCCCCGCGCCGTGCGACCGGGCGCGATGGTCTCCCACCAGAACAGCCCGGCATCTTCCGCCAGCTCAATCGTGGTCTGCTGGCGATAACGCGAACCAGCAAAGGGGATCAGGGGATCGGGCAAATATTCGAGCAGACCGCCCTGCTCTATCCCTATTGTGGTAGTTTGGACAGCGGCGGCCATCTCCGGTCGGCAGCGATAGAGGCGTGTGGCTCCGGTCGTGGTTAGCTGGACGCTTGCCTGTGGCCCGACATCCACAGAGAGCGAAAGTTGATCGCCGCCCAGGATACCGCCCGACAAATTATGCAGATGGACCAGGGCCGCGCCGTCTTGCTGTGAGAAGGCTCGGACAACGCGCAAGGGAGGAGATTGTTCGCTGGCAATCAGTCGGGTTTGTTGCCGATCGGGCTGATAGGCAAAACGCAGCCCCAGATGTCCCCTGACCTGCGCACCGAATGGTGAAGTGTGTGCTGTTTGATGCATTGTTTCTTCGTACCAGATGTAGCAGTATCAACTGATAAAGAGCCGGGTTGACAACAGCGGATGACGCTGGCTGCCAAGATCCAGGAGAGGCGCGAAAACAACGATGTCTTCAGGGGCAACCTCTTTGCTGCACTCCGCGATACTGATGAGCGTCGGCTTGAGTCGCCAGACGATTCTGCTTGCCTGGCTCTGACCAAGCGGCATCAGGCGCTGACAGGCCGAGACCAGACACCAGAGCGTTTGTTGCAAATAAGCCAGCACCGTTGCCGTCTCATCCACTCGCAAGAGAGATCCAGCCAGTCCAAAGGCCGCGCTATAATGGATATCACTTTTTGCATCCTTAGCCGATTGAATCGCTCGCTGCAGTAAAGGACTCTCTTCCAATCCTTGCACCAGTTGCAAAAAGCGACGCCCCAGCGTTGCGCTGGCGGTTCTGCTCTCTCGCGCCGTCTTGAGGGCGCTCAACTCATCGTTTAACGTCAACCATTGCGGCTCAAACTCGTCGCGAGTGAAAGATGAAACCAGCACATAAGCTCTGCGACAGAAGATGCTCTCCAGCGTACCCGTTTCGTGCAAATAATCTTCCAGAAATTGCGCCAGATGCTCGACGGTCAATAGCTCTTCCGCCACCAGCGTTTCGACGCCAAAGGAGTGAGCCGCCGACCCGATCGGCAGGGCGCTATCGGCCAGTTGCAGGAGTTGTAACAACGCCTGAGCATCGAGGGAGAGAGACATGTTGTGCAGACGCTTCCTTTCTGGCCCCTTCAAGAGCAGGCCAACCTGCTCCTAACCTTATCATAGCGCGTGGCAAAAAACAAACACTTATCACCCGTTCGCCGTCGTCCTGTATGCCAGACTCAAGCCCTTCCCAACCGGAATAACCATATGTTCAAATTCGGTGAGGGCCTCGATTGTCTGCAAATAGCCTGCTATCTCATCTGGATGGGAATGCACGTTGTCAGCGCAGAGCAGCACATCCCCAGTCAGCTTTGGCAGCAGCAATGCAAGTTGCGCGGGGGCGCTAAAACGATCCGCATCGAAAAAGACGAAATCAAAAGGGCCGGACAGGTTCGCCACCAGTTCGGTCGCATCGCCGCAACGTAGTTCCACCAGATCCCCCAGCTCGGCGCGTTGCAGGTTAGCAATCGCCTGCTCCTGTTTCGCCGCCTCGCGATCAATGCTGACGATGCGGCCTCCCGTCGCTTGCGCCGCCCATGCCAGCCAGATTGTGCTATAACCATTAGAGGTGCCGATCTCAAGCAGCCGTGTGCGCCGCCCACTCATCACAAGCACACTCAAGAAATGCGCGGTCTCTGGCTCCAGATTGAGCAACTTGCGCTGCCGTTCCTGCTCGTGAACATCGTTGCGCACGCCCTCGTCATATAACGTTTCCAACAAACGACGGAGTTCTGCATCCATTGCAGTTTGCATATTCTGCTCCTCTTTCATACGATCCACAACTACATGGGGGCGACCGAACTGGCTGGCACCCATGCCTGACGATGGTTATAATTGATCTCGTACCAGCGATTCTGTGTCCCGTCCTCCAGCACAGTATACGCCGAAACAAAGATCGATTGTAGAGCAGTATCACCAATCACAGAGCTACTTCCCGTCACAGGCATGCCGGAGATGCTAACGGTGCTGCCACTCTTCGCCTGTAGCCTGACAGGAACACCACAACCCTCAACGGCCTCACCCGGCGGCACAGCCAGCCATGCCAGTACGGCATGCGCAAAGTGATCGGTTCGGGTCCGATCCTCCGCGCCATACCAGATCTCATAGAGTGTATTCCCCGTGCCAGCGGGGTCGGCCACTTTATTTAGATAATAAAAGCTCATCCCTGCTTCGACGTTATTGGTCTCATCAAGCAGACTATCACTACTCCCGGCTTGCTGTATAAGCGATGCGGCAGTCGTGGGAGCACTATAGAGATAAAAATAGGTAAAATTGCCCTGATCTTCCTGACC
>JAICIM010000441.1 GCA_025928885.1 Ktedonobacteraceae bacterium
TCGCCGCGATACTTTAGCGCGCTTCTTCCACAATTCACCAGTTGCCCCCGGCCTCTATAATGCCCCGCGGCTACGACCTCCCTTCTTCTTCGCGTTGCCCTCGCATGGACGACCTCCCTTCTTCTTCGCGTTGCCCACACATGGTAGAATAGCAACATCTTTACTAAAGAGCAAAAGATGTACGCATAGTGCCAGCAAAGAGAGCAGCATCATGACTGAAACCCGACAATATCATCTGGTGAAAAAGCGGACACTGACGAGCGAAGAACTGGTCGCCATTCAACAACTTGCTGAACTTTGTAACCGTCATGACGAATTGCAGGTGCGGCTTGATTGGCAGCCACTCACAAACCGCTCTGGTGCTGAGGTTAGTGACTTTCTCTATTATCAAAATGATACGCTGGTCGGCTATCTCAATTCCTATGGCTTCGGCAACGACGAGCGCGAACTCACCGGCATGGTACACCCAGCGCAGCGGCGTCGGGGCATTGCACGCACGTTATTGCAGGCAGCTCAGGAAGAATACACTGGACATGGCGTGTACGAGTTGCTGCTGATCTGTGAAGAGCGCTCCACTTCTGGCAAAGCCTTTATCGAAGCAGTCGGCGCTCAGCACAGTTTCTCAGAGCATGAGATGGTCCTCACCCATTTTCAGCCACGCAACCAGTTTGATGATCGCCTCGCCTTCCGTGAGGCAGATAGCAACGACATCCCGGCACTGGCAAGCATTATGGCAGCCACCGAAGGTACGCTGGTCGAGGCTGAAGAGCCAGTCATTCAACAGCGTTTGCACGATCCAGTAAACCGGTATTATATTGCGATCTTTGGCGATAACGAGGTTGGCTGCCACGAACCTGTTGGCATGCTACGGCTAAACGAGATGGACGACGAGATCGGCATTTACAGCTTCGCCGTTATCCCCGACTATCAAGGTCGTGGCTACGGTCGCCAGATACTCGAAGAGGCGATTTACGCCATTCAGGCCGCCCCAAATCATAAAACGATCATGCTCGACGTGGATGTCAGCAACGAGCGTGCCTTTCGGCTGTACCACTCATGCGGCTTCGACATCAAAACAACCTATGATTATTACAGTATTGTTCTTGCATAATGGTATTATTAGTGCATCTGAGAAATCAGGAGGGGAGAAGGGCATATTTCCATCACAATTTCCCCCTTCAATTGCCAGATGCACCAATCATCTATATAGATTGGAATCGTAGAGAATGCACTGGTTAGAACTAACGGTAAAGGTCCATCCCGACGCGGTAGAATCGGTCAGCGAACTGATGAGTCGCTATAGCAGCGAGGGGGTAGTTATTGAAGAGCCTATCGAATTGATCGAGGATGGGCAGGCTTATCGCGTCCGTGAGGGCGAGCCGGTGACGGTTCATGCCTATGTGCCGATGGATGGCACCGAAGAAGAAGCCCGCCAGCGAATCAGCGAGGGGCTATGGCACTTCGCCAGCATCGGCGCTCATTTTGTTGGCAATCTGGAAACAAAATCCGTCAACGAGGAAGATTGGGCCAACGCCTGGAAAGAACACTTTCACGTCACTCAGATCGGCAAGCGCATCATCATCCGTCCCTCGTGGCGCGAATATACGCCCAAAGATGCAGAGGTCGTCATCACGCTTGATCCTGGCATGGCCTTTGGCACCGGCCTGCATCCCACCACGCGCCTCTGTCTGGAAGAGGTTGAGCGACGTACACGCCCTGGCATGCGCGTGCTGGATGTCGGCACCGGTTCGGGCATCCTGGCACTGGCCGCCGCCAAACTGGGGGCAGCACATGTCTACGCCATCGATAATAGCAGCGTGGCCGTCGAGAGCGCTGCTGAAAACGCGGCCCTCAATGGGCAGAGCGAACACATCGAGGTCGTGCTCGGGACGCTCGATGAGGAGAGCGCACAACGTATGGCGGGCCAGTACGATCTGGTGCTTGCCAATATTATCGCCCATATCATCGGCTCCATCGCACCGCAACTGGCCCAGGTGCTGGCCCCCGATGGCCTGCTGGTCGCCAGTGGTATCATCGAGGCGCGTCGTCAGGACGCTGAAGCTCCTCTGTTAGCGGCTGGACTGGAACTGGTTGAGCAGCGCATGATCGAAGATTGGATGGTGCTGGTTTTGCGGAAACGGCGGGCATAAGAGACGATGCATCGCTTTTTTATACCATCATCGCTTTCCCTCCACACGGGCGAAACGCTGGCCCTACCCGATAAACTGGCGCATCAGGTACGCGATGTGCTGCGCCTGGCGATTGGCGAGGCGCTAATTCTACTCGACAATAGCGGCGACGAGATCGTCTGTACCGTTGAGAAAAGCAGCCGAGCGGGCGTTGAAGTGGCTGTTCAAGAGCGGAGAGTGGGCCAGAGAGAATCAAAAGTCCAGATTATTCTGTGTCAGGGACTCTTGAAATCGGCACGGTTTGAATGGATTCTGGAGAAGGGGACCGAACTGGGCGTGAAGGCCTTTGTGCCAACGCTCTGTCGCCGCTCAATGGCAGGATTGGAAGAGACCGGACCGTCAAAATTGCAGCGCTGGCAACGCATCCTGCAAGAGGCCACCGAGCAGTGCGGGCTATCACGTGTCCCCACCTTAGCGCCTATTCGTCCATTAATGCACGCGCTCAACGATATTCCATCTGGTGCGTTAGCACTGATGCCCTGGGAAGAAGAGCAGGGTATCAATCTGCGCACAGTCTTGCAAGAGCAGCCAGCGAAGCCGCAAACCGTTGTGTTGTTTATCGGGCCGGAAGGCGGCCTGATGGCGGAAGAGGTCGCGCTGGCAAAACGGCACGGTGTCCAGAGCGTGAGCCTGGGACCGCGCATTCTGCGAGCCGAAACCGCCGCCATTGCCGCTGTCGCCAATGTCATGTACGAGCTAGAAGCCTGAAAGAGACTTGCACTCGCTCCTGTAACACTGAGGGATTGAAACAACCTATTTTTTGGCGCTGGCCTGGAGCAGCCAGACGCGCTGCGCGGCAGCCACCGCGTTGCCTACCTGTACGGGATGACCTAGCAGCGCCAGGCTGTTCTCCACAGCTACCAGCGCAACCAGTACGTCGTTCGGCGTCACATAGCCCATATGGCCGATGCGGAAGATCATATCCTTCATGATCTTGCCCTGTCCGCCAGCCAGCACCACGCCAAAGCTCTTGAGCGCAACCTTGCGGAAGGTCGATGCCTCGACGCCCTGCGGTATTTTAACTGCCGTCACGGTATTCGAGGCAAAGCCCTCGTCCTGACACAGCAGTTCCAGCCCCGTCGCCTGCGCTCCCGCGCGAGCCATATCGCCCATCAAACGGTGACGCTCCTGCCCCTGCTCGATCCCTTCTTCCAGCACCATCTGTAACGCCGCCTGTAAGCCATAGAGCAGCGAAATAGCGGGTGTCTGGGGCGTCTGGCCTTTCGCAAAGCCATCGCGATGCCCCTTCAAGTCAAAGAAGAAGCGTGGCGCATCGGCTTTCTCGGCCTGCGCCCAGGCTTTCTGGCTGGCGGCAATCATCATCAGCCCCGGAGGACACATCAAGGCTTTTTGCGAACCCGTGAAAACAACATCCAGCCCCCACTCGTCCATCGGCAGAGGCAGCGCTCCCAGGCTCGAAACGGCGTCCACCAGAACCAACGCGCCATGCTGTTGAATCACTTTTGCAATTTCATGAACGGGATTAGAGACGCCGGTGCTGGTCTCGTTGTGCTGCAAACAGACGGCCTGAATCGCCCCTTCTTGCTTGCTCAAGAAGGCATCAACATCTTCCGGGCGGGCAGCGGTGCCAATCTGATAGTCCAGGCGCTCCACCTGATAGCCCAGTGCTCGATTCGCCTTCACCCAGCGCTCGCCAAAATCGCCAATCACTATATTGAGAACCTTTGCACCGGCAGGCACGAAATTGACCATTGCCGTCTCCCAACCAGCACTCCCCGAACCAGCCAGCACATAGACCTGTTCTTTCGTTTGAAAAACCGTCTGCAATTTCGCGGTTACGTCGCGATACAGACGTGAGAAGCCTTCGCCGCGATGGTTGATCATCGGCTGCGTCATGGCAGCAATTACCTGGGGGGGAATCGGCGTAGGACCAGGAGTATGTAACGCAAGTTTTTCATTTAGCATAAAATTTGCTCAGCCTTTCTGCTCTTTTGACAATAAAAAAAGGCACCAACGGTGCCACAGCCCAGGCGAACGACTGATAGGTTAGCGTTTTGCTCGCTCTTCAGGCTCCCTCGTGGTTTATCCACGTCTTTCGCCAGTCACCTGAAGAACTTCCTTCCTTCTCTTTTCAAGTATACCAAAAAGTCTGCATAGCGACAATCCCTCATGGTTATCGCTCAAAGCACATCCTTATCTCTTTTTCGTCACAATAATCAGGAAAGATTGTCGTTACACGCGATAGGATCAATCGTAAAAGCCCTGGCCGCCCAGAATCGCGCGGACATAATCCGCGACATAGTGGCGCTCGTCCACGCCGTCGATAATCATACACTCGGCGACATCGACAATCTGTGGCGCGACCTCATGCAAGACACTAATGATGGCCCGCTCGTTGCGGCTATGAGCATTGTGGTCGGTCACGAATGCAAACAGTTCGTCGGTAAACTTCTCTTCGTCGGCCAGCAGTCGAAAGATATTATTCATCGCACAGAGACCTTTCATCGTTGAAACAACAACGCGCTACAAGAGATGACGCTTCGCCTTTTGCCTCTATACATTTACACATAATGATACGAATCTCATCCTCCATGTGTCAAGGCATCTCGTTGTTTTCCACCGGAGGCACCAAAAAAAGAACAGATGTTTCCTGTCCAAATAAACGAAACAGGAAACATCTGTCAAAGGATTTTTACGGGGTCGTAGTGGTCGGATGTTTATCGCCGTCATTATCGCAGTGCGCCCACTTGCTGGTTCCGGTCATGAAGTCGTCGGCATCGCCGTCGTTGTCACAGGTAAATGGGCCATGTGCGGTTGCAGCAACGCCAAAAAAGTGGAACATAATCGGGTTCGCCTGGGTGGCAGCAAAAAAGCCCGTCGTCGGCCAGCGATCTAAAGTTCCATCTGGCTCTGTATTGCGTACCCATGCTTGCACACCACTCGCCGTCACCGTCACATACGCAACCTCTTTCACAGGCAGGTTCTGCGCATTCATATGGCAGGCCGGGCCTCCCTCACAAGGAGCATAACTCACATTCGTCCCATGTCCGGGCGGCAACTTCCCGGAGGTAATGGTGTACTGTGCAGTGCCAGTAGCAGGAACGTTGATGGCTATTGAGACACAACCGATCGAAAAACTGACGCATGTCCCCTCGTTGACGGGACATCTTCTCTGAGGTCTGGGCAGCGTTTTATAGATCGGGAGCGTGCTCGGGCTGACCCCAGCTGTCAGATTAGTCGTAGCGTTTGTTCCGGGGCCACTGACAATAAAGTTCCCCCCGGGAAGAGCTTGCGAACAAGAATCCGCCGATTGAATCCAGAGCGTAACAGTACGACTATTCGGAACGATGTGACCTCGGGTAAGACCACGAGCGAACGAGATTCCGCTCCCTCCAATGATGCCAAAAGCAGCCAGGCTCAGGAGCACAATAATGGCAACTCCCCAATACCAGTTTCGTTGAGAGCTTCTTTTCATATCCTTCTTACAATCCTTTTGTATTGTATGTTCCTATTGGTGAAAAGCAACATGCTCCCTATGAACTATCGGCACTGGCGCGTCACTACATTAGGGGCAAATTGTGACACATTCAGCGGCACAGACGCGTAGCAAGCGTGATATGATAGCGGGGATAGGACTCGGACAATGTTGTTATGTAGCAGCTTATCGCAAAGGAGCCGGGCAATGACCATTGCAAAGACACTCAATATGCTCAACTATGAGGAGGAACGACGTTCGTTCCATCTAGAGGTCCCCGAATATTTCAACTTCGCAACCGATGTGATTGGCAAGTGGGCGCAAGA
>JAICIM010000213.1 GCA_025928885.1 Ktedonobacteraceae bacterium
ATGACTATATGCAGGACCTGGAAACGCTGCTCAAGCAGTTGCGTGGCGGGACGCAGGCGCGTATCGTCATGGCGAACTTACCAGACTTAACGAAGGTTCCGGCGTTTTCTCGGCGGACGGCGGACCAGAAAGCGACGATGCTCACCCAGATTCGGCGCTGGAACGCAGGGATTGCAACTGTGGCAACACGCTATCATATCGCCCTGGTTGATCTGTTTCTACGAGGAGGAGCACTGACCACACATCCAGAATATATTAGCGTCGATGGCTTTCATCCCAGTCCTTCAGGATATGTGCAACTGGCAAATTATTTCTGGGATGCCATCAAGGAATAATTGAAGCGGCAGGGTACACCCAAAATTGTTCCCTGCCGCTCTTTTATGAGGTTGGCTGGGTTTGCTGGTGAAAGTACGCTTCACCTTCGACAATAAAGAGGAGGCGTTCACAGATGTTCGAGCAATGATCGCCCACGCGTTCCAGTTTATGTGCAATCCATAACAGATAGGTGGCACGCTGTAAGATGAGCGAGTCGTTTTGCAGCGCCGGAATAGCACGAGCGCCGGCCATCATCGCCATTAAGTCGTGGCGAACTAGATGGTAGCGCACATCGACGACATCATCCTCTTCCCAGATATAACGAGCAGCCTTGACATCGCGCTCGGCGAACGCCTTCATGGTTCCCTGCAAGACGCGGCGAGCCTCTTTGCCTAACTCCTGAATACCATGCATGATCGTTTCTTCGGAAACCTCTTCATGCAACTTTTTGCCGGCCACCTCTTCATCAATCTTCACATGTGGCATTGTCTCGCCTCGTAGCGGAGCCATACGCAATACATTTTGCGCAATGCCCGCCGCGCCATCGCCCATGCGCTCCAGATCACCCACAATGGAGAGCGCGGAGGCCAGAAAGCGCAGGTCGCGACCGCCCAGCGGCTGTTGCAGCGTCAACAGGCGAATAGCATGCTCCTCAACGGTGGCTCGCAGGCTATCGATCAGATTATCATTTTCAATAACCATCCCCGATTGTGCCAGATCGCCGGCCCCCAGAGCCTCCAGCGACTTGCCCAGCGCATCGTCAACCATATCTCCCAGGCGGACAATCTGGGCATCCAGCTCCTGTAATTCTCTGTCCAGAATAGTTCTTGCCATGAAGCTACCTCCTTATATCTTATCTCCACACAGAATATGACAAGCGCCGGGCTATTCCCATAAGTCCGGCTCCTGGTACTCTTTATCAGTACTCTGCGCAGCAAGATCTTCACTCATACCTGATTCCTGGATATAATGTAACATATTTATCATAGAAAAGATAGAGTTTATTTTAAATACTCGTTCTATTCTTTAGGGATAAGCGCAAGAGTTACAGCGAATTGACAGTTTTTCAGTACAGTGCTACATTACAAGAGAAGAGTTACCCCCACGAGGCAGAAGAAAAAGGAATAAAAGTATGTCAACGAAACGACTATTAGGCATCTTCGCCCACCCCGATGACGAGGGATTGATCAGCGGCGCACTGTTACAGTATAGCATATCTGGCGGCGAAACGGGTTTGATCTGCGCGACACGTGGCGAGGTTGGCGAGATTGCAGATCCTTCGCTGGCAACACCAGAAACGTTAGGACCGGTACGTGAAGCTGAGATGCGGGCCGCTGCCGATATTCTGGACCTCAATCATCTCTGGTTCCTGGGGTATCGCGACTCGGGGCTGGCAGGCTCGCCGGAAAATGAAGATCCTCGTGCCTTTATCAATGCTCGTGCTGCCGAAGTAGTGGGAAAACTGGTTGCAATCATCCGTCAATTCCGCCCCCAGGTGATGGTGACCTTCGATGAGAGCGGCGGCTATGGACATCCTGACCATATCGCCATCTATCGTTATACCACCAGCGCCTTCCATGCCGCCGCCGATGGTGTCCTCTACCCGGAACTGGGGCCAGCACACTTTGTCTCCAAGCTCTATTACGCTTCTCCTGCCCGTCGTCAACTGCTCATGATGGCCAACTGGATACGCGAACAAAATTACGAAGAGATGTTCAAAGATGTAGATCCGAACACGCTGGGGCTGGCCGACGATCAAATCAGCGTCGTACTTGATGTAGAGCGCTGGCAAGACAGCAAAGCGCAATCCTGGGCCTGCCATCGCACACAGTTGCACTCTATGAATATGCTCACGCGCCTACCACCTGACCTCCAACGCAAATGGCGCAGCACAGAATATTATCAGTTAGCCACCTCACGCATAGGACCAGATGTTGTGGGCGAAAATGACCTCTTCGCCAGGGTCGTCTAATACACCGATTAAACCCACGCGTCCCCTGTCGTAGCCGCGCGACAGGGGACGCGTGGGTTTAATTACTTCCAGGTTTGTCTACCCATCACTCCCATTCACCCCTCAATCACAGATCGCTCCCACCAGGATGAAAAACTGAGGAATCAACTTATTTTTTTACATGTTTGATAAACACTGCATACTATCAAGTTCTTAAATGTACATACCTTGTACGTTACCATTGCATATGTTATATTTCTGTACGTGGTTTGCACATAGTACGAAAATAGATCTTATAAGCAGAGATTAAAAGCCGAAAACCTGAAGTCAGAGGAGAAGCAGATATGATGACACTGAGCACCCATTCATTTCTGTCCACGTTCCCCGCGATCAATAGTGATACTTCCACCGAACATCGGACGGAAACACAGGCTACACAAACGATGCAACCCTTCCTCATCACACGCGCCTCCCAGGGCGATCACGAGGCTTTCAGAATACTTGTCCAGCAACACAGTGCCGTCATGCTACGTACCGCCACAATGATGGTCGGCGACTATGATAGCGCTGAAGATATTGTGCAGGATGCTCTGATTCAGGCATGGCACCATCTCCCCTCTTTACGTAATACCAGCGCACTGCGCTCCTGGCTCATGCGTATCGTCATCAATCAATGTATCACATGTAAAAGGCGCGTCAATCGCACCGTCGCTTTCAGCCATCTCACCCTTGCAGAGCAGGAATTTGACCTGCTGGCCCTGGTCGCAACCGATCCGCCCGGGAGCCTGGAACTCAACTGGGATCTCGCTCAGGCGGTCGCAACCCTGCCCATGAAACAACGTACGGTGATAGTTCTGCACTACTACCACAGCATGACCCTGCCAGAAATGGCCCATACTCTCGCCACATCCGAAAATACCTTAAAGAAGCGCATCCAGGCCGCACTCAACACGCTACGGCGTCTCCTGCATCTTGACGATACCTGGAAACTGCCTCGCTTCATCGCCGATACGCGACAGGCACACTCTTAAATTTCTTTTATGCTTACTCTGGCAGGTCGCTTTCTTTCCTATTCTCACTCCTCAATTCTTAACCTGCCCTCAACAAGCTACATAAAATCTTAACCATCTTGCGGTTGCAAGCTATCGTTCTTTGTGGCACAATATGATACACTGTGAAATCATATCGGCTGGTGGATATGCATTTTTATTGCATTTGTGTGGTTCGGGTGGAGTGCTATGCTTCTGTTACATTCACGTGCTATTTCCAGCAAACGTCTCGTTTCTTCTTTCAGTATATGGCAAACCTGTACGACTCTTTGTGCAATACTGATAAAATGGGGAACCTCTATCTTCATCGCACGCTCGTTGGGGCCGGAGTGCCTGGGGATTTATCTCTTCGTCCAATGGCTGGCCTCGGTCACAATTCCCGTGATCGGCATTGGCACCTCTACTCTTGCCAATCGCTACCTCTCTACGATACAGAGCCGCGAGACGCTACGTTCGTCGGCTGGCATCTTCTATTTCCTCTGGCATCGTCAATGCTACCGCATTTTCATCTATTGCCTGCTCTACATCGCGCTCGCTTATCCATTGCATGCTCTTTTCGCCATCTGCCAGCCACAACTCTTGCTGCTTACTGCCCTCTCAATGCTACCACTCCTGCTAAGCAGCATTGTCGGGATTACGTTACGCAGTTTACGGCGCTCGGACCTTCTAGCCAACCTTCACTTCTGTGGCGCTATCTTCGCTCTCCTTCTCTCTTTACTCGCCTGCCAGATCAACAAAGATCATATCGGCCTACTCCTGCTGGCCTCCACGATGGCCGGTGCGCTCTCCTTGCTACTGTCGCTGCTCTATCTCACTCGCCTGCTTCCATTACGTCAGGCATTGCGACCGGGCATCTTCCTGAAAGAACGCCTCCAACAGCATCTCAAGGGAACACCGCTGCTCTTTTTCTGCGATGTTATCGTCTGGCAACACAGCGAAATTCTTGTATTGGCCTGCTGGCGTCACTCTGACGAACTGGCCTTTTATATGATCAGTTCGCTGATATGTACCGCTATCATGCAAGTGCTTCCACCGCTCTCCTCTTTACTCTCTCGCTCCCTTCCCCAAAGAGGCCATCTCACTCTCTATAGCTCATTTATCCGCTCGTCCTGCTCCGTCGGGCTACTCGCGCTCATCTGCTGCACCCTTTTCTTTCTGTATGGCCCTGAATTGCTCACCCTTTTTCTCGGTGCAGAGTATCTTCCCCTCCTTCAGCCGTTACACATTCTGCTTATCGCTGCTCTTTTCGGCAACATCGCCTCGATCAGCCTGATGTACCTGCTCAAGGGCGGCCACCAGAAGATATCAACGGGCATAGGCATCACAGCGGCTCTGGTCAATGTGCTCCTCGCGCTGCCATTCGTCGCCTGGTGGGGCATGATAGGGGCCGCGCTCGCCTGCGCTTCCGCCCAGATTCTCTCCGCCATCGGTTCTATTCTACTCTGCTCACGTTTGCTGAAACGCAACGCCGACAGAGGACAGGATGCCTACAGCTCAAAGGATATGGAATGGTAACCCGATCACAACACCCCACACCTGGATCGTGTCCGCAGATCACGACCTCATCTTTCAGGCCACGTTTTAGCGTCGTCATCTGCACCTATAATCGCTGCCGTCTGCTTCTCTCCACGCTGGCAAGCCTGCGCCGTCAGACGCTCGACTATGACCAGTTCGAGGTCATTGTGGTCGATAATGGCTCAAGCGATGGCACGCTCCATACAGTCCAGCGCTACGTCAATGCCGGGGCCAACCTGTATCTCACGCCTGAAGATATCTGGCACGTTTCCTGCCTCTATGAGCCACACAACGGTCTTGCCTACGCTCGCAACTGCGCCCTCCGTGCCGCAATTGGTGAGATCGTTGTGTTTATCGATGACGATGTGCTGGTCGATCCCTATTATCTCGAAAAGCTGCTGGCAACGTATCAAACAAGCGCCGCCGATGCGGTTGGAGGCCGCGTGCAGCTTGGCTGGGAAGCTCCTCGCCCCTACTGGCTTACCGACGATTTACTGCCCATGCTCGGCTATTTCTCCCCATCAGACACAGCCATGCTGCTGCCCGCTGACCTCAGCTTGAGTAGCTGCAACTTCTCAGTCAAGATCGCTGTCCTGCGCTCCATCGGCCCGTTCTCTCCCCTCCTCAGCAAACAATCCTCCGCGCCAATCAACATGGAGATAGAGAACTTCTGCGATCGCCTGCACCGCGCCAGCTACAAGCTGTGGTATACCCCCGACGCGCTAGTTACGCACCGCATCTTTGCTCCCAGGTTACAGCGTGCGTACTTTACCGGTCGCGCTTACTGGCAAGGGCGCTCTGAAGTACTGGCCGACTATAGCAATACCAGTGACAGCAAAATACTCTCTCCAGGCCATACTTTGCGCACCCTCTATCGCGATCTCCAGCAGCTAGCCCTGCTAGCCCTGCTCCAACGTCCCCTGCTCGCGCTCGCCAGCCCATCCTCCAGCAAACAACTTCAAGCAGCAATGGCTCAGGCCCATATCTGGGGTCATGTCAGCCAGATCACCTGCTTGCTCGAACACGCCCCCGCCAGCGCTGCAATGCCCTCGATTTTGCTGGTCTGTCCCACTCAATATGATCACTCACTGCTCAAACAGGCGCTCTCTCAACACGACTTTCATTCGCCCATTCGCGCCACCATCAGCATTGAAGAGATCCCGCTCGGCTGGCTCTGGCGTCATCGTGCTCATCAGGGACGAACCATCGCGATCGTGCATCTCTATCAACCTGGAGCGTTCCAACTCAATCAATGGCGACAACAGCGTTTCTATGCCCGACTCTGGCTGGCCCAGTTGCTGGGGATTCGCATTCTCACTACCGAGGCCGGAGGCTGGTGGCAGAACGTACGCAGCCTGCGTTTTCTCACTCGTCGCCTCTTTGAGCGGCGCTTGCTGGCCTGTAGCGATCTCATCCTCACCCATACGCACGAAATCAGACAGATCTATCACGATACAAAAATCCAGATGCGCACCCGTTATGTGCGCCATCCTGGCTTTCGCGGCCATTATCCTCCACCGCTTCCCACACTCCAGGCGCGTGCGCTGCTGGGACTGCCCCAGGATACGCGCTTTGTCTATCTTTGCCTGGCCCATATGCATAGCGAGCGGGAAATTATGTATCTGGTCGATGCCTTCTTTGAGGTGCAGGATAGCTGGCTTCAGATCGATCAACTCCCTCATTTTGCCCTCTACCCGCCACAGCTGCTGCTGGTAGGCGAACCACGCGAGAAGAAGTATTCGCATCGGCTCTTAAAGCAGGCGGCAATCAATTCTGCCATTCATCTTTTTATGGAAGAGACGACGGAAGACAAGCTACCGCTCTATATTGGCGCGGCAGATGCGCTTGTTCAACCTCATTTTGCGCTTCCCCAGGCCGGTGTACTGGAAATCGCCGTCCTCGCCCTATCTTATGAGCGCGTCGCCATCATTCCCGATCTCCCGCGCTTTCAGGGCCAGCTTCCTCCCCATGCCAGCATCTTCTATGATCCAGCGCAACGCTCCTCCCTCGCCCAGGCACTCTATAGCGCTCAAGCCCGCAAATATGTGTTGACCCCAAAAGGGCTGGCATCCCTTGACGCCGAACGCAGCTGGCAACGTTACGGCCAGGCTCTGATAACAATATACAAACAGCTTCTTTCGTCTTGACTTCAAGCATACTTGAAGGGTTATGCTGTATCAGACCATTCATGCAACTATAAGGAGATAAACAATGTCAGAAGAGAGCATACCCTTAGCCTGCCAGATCGAGAACCTGGAACAGCAGCGTCAACGCGTAGCAGAGGTGCGAGCCATGTTTAAACAGGCAACGCACGTGGAAGAGTTAGTCGATGGCTACGCTTTTTCCTTCCCTGACGATGATCTATGGGCAGAGCAATTGCTGAAATTTATCCTTTTCGAGAAAATTTGTTGCCCATTTTTCACATTCGCGCTGATTTTTGAGGCACAACATACACTACTCCGACTACAATTGCGCGGCTCCGCAGCAGCGAAGGCAATTATTCAAGCGGAATTTCTCGCATCCAGTTGATACAAGATAACACTTTCTTCTCTTTCGATCTGTTGCACTTGTCTTGAGAGCGCCATCTATAGTATATTTCTTTTGACTATTTTCTTACTGGATAGAAATCAACAGGACAGTGCAACATTACGTGTTATGAACATTAAAAAATTTTACAGCAAAAAACTGCGCATTGGCCGCTACGAACTTGTTCTCCTGGCTCTGGTCGCGGGTGCGACGCTCTTGCGCCTCCTTTTGCTCAGCCTCAACTGGCCGGTCACGAATAGCGATGAAGCCACAATGGGCCTGATGGCGCGACACATCGCCTACACACATAGCCATCCAACGTTTTTCTATGGTCAATACTATATGGGATCGATGGAAGCCTATCTTGGGGCCGTCTTCTTTCGTCTCTTTGGTCCCTCAACATTCACCCTGCGCCTCGGCCTCCTGCTCTTATTCGCGCTCTTCCTTGTCACGCTCTACGCTCTCACAAGTCTGCTCTACACCAAAAAATTTGCGCTGGCAATCGTGGCGCTGTTCTGCCTGGGATCAAACGATATTATCCTGCATCAACTCAAAGCGATTGGCGGTTATCCCGAAATTATCTTTCTAGGCGCACTTATCCTGCTGCTTGTGGCGCGTCTCTCGATCTTTCCCTTGCAGGAAGCGAATCAACTCAAACAGCGTCTCTTGCTGTATGTTGCCCTCGGCGTCGTGATGGGGTTCGCGCTCTGGACCGATTCGCTCATCCTCCCCATCCTGGCAACCAGCGGCCTGACCCTTTTGTTGTTCTGTCGGCGCGACCTCTTTGGCTGGGGCGGCCTCTGTCTGCTGCTTGGCCTCTGCATTGGCGGTATGCCACTCATCATCTACAACATCACGGCCCCCTATGGGCAGACCTCGTTCAATGCCCTGATCGATGTGCAACATTCGGGAACCGAGCAACTGGCCGCCCTGCCCATGCCTCTGCTGCAACAATTGATCGGTTCGCTGCTCGTTGCGCTGCCGTCGATCACCGGGATGAGCGAGGTCTGCACGCCTGACAAGTTCCCGCCATTTGATCCAACCATCGCGCAACCCTATTCCTGCCTGACGCTGCAAGGTCTCTGGTCGCTCGGCTTTCTCCTGCTCTCATGTATCGCGCTCTGGCTCTCGCTCCCGACGCTCTGGCGCTACTGGCGACAGTTGCGGAGAGCAAAAGAAACTGTGACCCGGGAAGATCGCCAGCAGGCGGCGCTGCAATGGAATCGCCTGATCGTGCTCATGGGTGCGCTTCTCACGCTAGCCGCCTATACAATCAGTCCAGCCGCCGCCTTCTATCCCGGCCCGACCTCGCGCTACCTGATCTGCCTGCAAATAGCATTTCCCGCCGTTCTCTGGCCGCTCTGGAACGGCATCCAGTTGCCCGGCAAGCTCTCCTCTGTGACAACAGCCCAACCGATGAAAAAAGGGCTGCTCTTCCTACGCCTCGCGCTCCTGCTTGTGGTGACCGCAACGTTCGTAGTTGGAACGATCAAAATCACCCCCGCAATTGCCGAGGCGCAGGCGTTTAACCAGCAAGGACAGCGCTTAGTACAACATCTGGAGAGCGTTGGCGCTACACACATCTATTCCGACTACTGGACCTGCAATCGCATCATCTTTCAGAGCGACGAGCATATCATCTGTGCTGTGCTCACTGAGCAGTTACGACGGGGGCAGGACCGCTACAAGCCGTATCCAGCAGCGGTCAGGGCCGATCCCAATGCCGCCTACGTCTTCGCGGCAGACCCCTCAACCGGCATCCCTTACGAAACCGGTGCAGTGCAGGACGCCAATTTCAACCAGACGATCCTCTTACAGGGGAAAGTCCACTTTCAAAAACATGTCTTTGAAGGCTATTCAATCTATCAGGTGCAGTCTGCCCCTTGATGCAAAAGTGGTAAAGCGTTTCGTAGTTGCGCGACTGTATCGCGCCTGGTTCATCATCCACAAAGGAGCCACCAGGCGCGATACAGTCGCGCAACTACGAACTATCTTAGTCTTGTAAACGGCGTCCTTACCTCCTATAATGGGATGTAATATCCTCAAAGCAGAACAGCATGCATGTTTTGATCGAGTAGCCTGGTCCTGGTAAATGCAGAAACCCGTATACATAAAAAGAGGTTTTGAATTTGAAACGTTCACATCTGGCGCGAGAAGTCATTGAAACGGTACTGCTCACGCTGCTCATATTCTTTGTCATTCGCTTTGTGATCCAGAGCTATCATGTTGAGGGTGTAAGCATGGTACCGTCGCTCCAAAACGATGAATATGTCCTGGTCAACAAAGCCCTTTACCTGTTGCATCCACCCGAACGGGGCGACGTGATCGTCTTCCACAATCCCACAAATACCAGCGTCGATTTCATTAAACGGGTGATCGGAGTACCAGGAGACACCGTACAGATTGATGCGAACCATGTATCCATCAACGGAGTACAACTCGACGAACCGTATATTAGCTCTCCAGCAACCCAGGTGACCAATACATGGAAAATTTCGCCCGGTAAATACTTTGTGCTGGGCGATAATCGACCGGTCAGCGATGACTCGCGCTACTGGGGATGCGTTCCACAAAGCTATATTGTGGGCAAGGCGGTGGCCATTTACTGGCCAACGAAAAACCTGGAGTTTATCAGCTCTTACTCCTCCGTCTATGCCCAGGTAAAAACCAGCCACACAACCGTAAGCAAGGCACAAAGTTGTTAATTAATAGAGATGTCGTAGCCGCGCGACTTTATCGCGCATCGCCTGTTTCTTTGCATAATGCGCGATAA
>JAICIM010000039.1 GCA_025928885.1 Ktedonobacteraceae bacterium
CACCAAGTCGGGGCAACAATATCAGCGTTGTGTATGCACACGAATGCTCACCAGGAACGTGAGCAAAGCGAGCATCACAAAGGCTGCACCGATCTCCCCAAGCGCATTGATTGGTGCAAATTGGAGCGCAACCCCACCAAGAGCTGCCCCTCCAGCAATTCCCAGGTAGAGGGTCGAGTTATTGAGGGCCAGGATCACATTGGTGTGTTCAGCAGCCAGGGCGAGACTGAAGCCAGCTAGTGCCAAAGCCCTCCTCTGCCAGTTCTCCACCATTTGAGAGAGGCTCTCTTTACCTGTTTTCGGATAAGGTCTAAGAATACGCGTGAATATTGCTTGTGGCTGAGGAGATAACACATGCTGATCTACGAGACATCGCAAGAGAGGCTCAGGCATGCTCGCCGATTTCTGCTCATTTTTCCTTAAACATGGCCCGCACGCCGGGCCGCGCCAATTGTTGGAAGATGCTTTCCATCTGTTCTGGGGGGTAGGGCATAGAAGCCTCGACCCACCATTTGAATAAGGTGAGAAAGGCTCCGGCCAGGTACTGTGAGACCACTGGCACAGGGATCGATGGCGAACGTCTTTCTGCACAGAGGGTGGAGAGGGCCGGTTCAATCGCTCGGCAAAGTGCCGTCTGCAAGGCCTCCCACAAGGGTTCGCCCGCACGACTTCGCATCAGCGCCAGAAACTGCTGATTCTGAGAGTGGTACGCATGCTCAAACAGTTCCAGACTAGGTACGACCCGTTGTCTTGCGATTGCATGGGCGATCTGGTGTGTGAGCATCGAGAGTTCCTGCTCAGTTATACTATCCAGGACATCCTGTTTATCGAAATAATGGGCATAGAAGGTGGTACGACCAATGTTTGCCCGATCCAAAATATCCTGCACCAGAATCTCCTCGTATGGTTTTTCTCCCAGAAGTTCAGCAAAGGCGGAACTCACCAGGCGATAGGTACGTTGGGAGCGACGATCGGCTTTCTGTTGTTTCACTCCTCTCCCTCCTTCTTTAAACGAACAATCAGGGTCAGTTGTTCGGTAGAGAACGGTTTCCCTGGTGTGTGCTTGCCAGGGAGAACTCTCCCTTGTATTCTCTTCTCAGAATACCATATTCGGTAGAAAACATACCATTCTGAAAACTTGAGCAGAGAAGGAGAAAGAAGGAAAAGAGAAAATGAAAAGCAAACACCACACACTTGATGTTGCACTCTTCGAGCGCTGGGGATCGACGTACGAACGTTCCTGGATGCAGCAACGCCTGTTTGATCCGGTTCACTCTGCCGTATTACATCAAGCCGCCAGCCGCTTCAAACCGGCGCGTGTGCTGGATATCGGCTGTGGGAGCGGGAAACTCTTGCGGAAAGTGCATGCCTATTGGCCGGAGGCACACCTTTCTGGGGTCGATCCGGCGCATAAAATGCTGGAAGTCGCACGCCAACTCACACCAGAGGCTCGCTTCTCCATAGGCTCCGGTGAGGCATTGCCTCTGGAGGATGCCTCGGTCGATCTCGCGTTCTCAACCATCTCTTTTCATCACTGGCGGGATCAGGCAGCTGGTGTGCGTGAGGTCGCCCGAGTCTTGCGACCTGGTGGCTCCTTTCTGCTCGCTGATTTCACCTTACCCACCTGGCTTGCATGGCTGCTTCCACGCGTTCATAGTGCAGCGCAGATGCGTGTGCTTTTTGAACAGGCGGGTCTGGATGTACAGGCGCAGCCAGGTCCTGTTGCACGCTTTGTGCGTATCACCATCGGTACAAAGAGAGCGGATGATTGACTCTCTCATCTTACGTCAAAGGAGAAAAACACATGGAAACCTCAGCACAAAGCGCTGGAGAGCAGCCGGTAGCGATCAGACTGCTCCTGGCTTGCGGGGCCATTGGTTCACTGCTCAACATTGTTGTCATGCTTATCCTCGGAGCCACGCGTCCTGGCTACAACGCCTGGTACGTCCCCGACAGCAACCTCGAACTGGGGGTGGGTGGGTGGATACAAATCACCAACTACCTCGTCACCGGAGCACTCCTGCTCGGTTTTGCCATCGGACTCAGGCTGCTCCTGCGCACCGGACGTGGTTCCACCTGGGGACCCATCCTGCTCGGCATCTATGGTCTCACTTTCATCATAACCGGGATCTTCGTGACCGACCCGGTGCTGGGGTATCCCCCCGGAGCGTCGAGCACACCAACCGTTCACGGAACCCTTCATGATCTCTTTGGCCAGCTTCAGTTCATCTCGTTGATTGCGGCTTGCTTTGTGCTGGCACGGCGCGATGCCGCCAACCCTGCCAGGCGCGGCTGGACCTGGTATTCGGTTGCCACAGGTCTGCTGGTTGCTGCCTCTGATGTCTTCTTCTTCCTCACCTTCGAAATGGGCGGACCAGCAGGACTCATTGAACGGATTGGCATCATTGGCGGCGGCATGTGGATCGCTCTACTGACGGTCCGCCTGATGAGCAGACCGGTCTCACGGATGTCTGTCGAATAAATGGATCTGGCAGAACTCAGAGAGAGGCTTGTCCTGGAGTTCTGACAGAATTGGCTCATGAGTGAGTATAAACGGACTGGAAAACAACGCAAATCACTTCATATTGTCTTCCGGTTCGTTCATGCTCATGACCTGTCGTTGTGAGGAGTAGCCCTGAGCCTCACATCAGTTGATGAAGTAGTGCTGTTCGAGGTCCGGGAGAAGCCGCAGGTGCATAGGTTGCCATCCCAAGAGTTCCTGGGTCAGTGCAGAAGACCTCGGAAGATCTCGCGCCGCCACGGCGCCGAGAAAAGAGCCGAAGTGGGCGTCTGCCTCTTCGCGGGAAATGCTGACCACTGGCAGGTTCAGGTGACGACCGATGACGCTGGCAATGTCGCGGAATGGCACACCCTCATCGCCAACTCCGTCAAGCCGTGATCCCGCCGGGGCTATTTCCAATGCCAGGCGGTACAGGCGTGCGGCATCGAGGCGATGGACGGCAGGCCAGCGGTTGGACCCGTCGCCGATATAGGCAGAGATACTCTTCGCGCGAGCGATGGCGATCAGTCTTGGCATGAAGCCACCCCGGTCGTCCTGGTCGTGTACGGACAGAGAGAGAGAGACGACTGATGATCGCACTCCAGCCAGCGCGAGCACGGCATTATCCGATGCCTCTCCGTTGAGGTGAGCGGTGGTCACGAACGGCTTGCCTGTGCCTACGAGAACCGCCCCCATAGTCTCGATGGCGTGCAGATCGGTGGTGAGCGCGGCTGCGAAGTCCGAGGAGCCGTGCTGAAAGGCCAGGTGAATGACGCCATCCACAGCCGCCGCAGTGGAGCGAAGGCTGTCGAGGTCGTCAAGGGTACCGTAATGCACCTCGGCCCCGGCTTTCGAGAGAACATCGGCCCCCTTGTTTGAGCGGGTAAGGCCGATGACCGTATGACAGGCACCTATGAGTTCGTGGACGACGGCGGAACCGATGAAGCCTGTTGCTCCTGTGACAAAAACACGCATAAGAATGTGCTCCTTTTCCTGGTGAGGTCAAGTATAAGTGTGATAAAATGAGGCTACCTCCCTCTATTAAACGGAGGGCCACTCAGGTTACCTCTCTCTTATAATAACGGAGGGTGCCTCATTTTGTCAAGAGTTACACTCCCTGGGAGGAAGGAGGAGCATGAAATGGACGAGCCAACACCAGCCAACCGCCCAATGCGGGCTGATGCACAGCGCAACTATGCCAGCCTGCTGAACACGGCGCGGGTCGCGGTCTCGGAGCGCGGAGCTGATATTGTTCTGGAGGACATTGCCAGGTCGGCAGGGGTCGCGATTGGGACGCTGTACCGCCACTTCCCGACGCGTCAGGATCTTCTTGAAGCTGTGTTTCTGGATGAGATCAATGAATTGAGAGCGCAGGCTGAAGAACTCGCAAGTGCTCCGGTCCCTTTCGATGCTTTGATGAGCTGGTTGCGTCTCCAGATGGACTTCGCGGCTCGTGGGCGAAGCATGGGAGCAGCTATCATGGCAGCCAAGCAGGTTCCGGGAACGAGAACTTATGCTGCGAACAAAGCGATGCACGAGGCGGGAGAAGCCCTCTTGCACCGCGCCCAGGCCGCAGAGCAAATCCGAACGGATGTCCATCTTCGCGACGTGATACGACTCGTCTACGGAATCGCCCTGGTGAATGAACGTGCGTCTGATCCTGATGGGGCCAACCGCATGCTCGATCTCGTCATAGCTGGAATCAGAACAAAGCCGAATCGGGATTGAAAGATGGGGTGCCACCTCTCGGCGAGGAGTTGATCCGACTTGCCGGCGGCGTGCATGCGCACCAGCTTCGCTGGAAAGCCGAAGGGTAATCCTGGGGGAGGGCCAATGCGTGACAGCGCTGGATTTTCACAGGACTTTCCCTATTCTCAGCGATGCCACGACAGCATCGCCCTTTAAGCATGACCCTGTGCTGATTTTTGCAGAGCCACAGGGTCATTCATGCCAAAAGTCAGGCTTTCATTGTTTCTGGCAAAAGTCAACCAGCATTGACTTCATAGCTGGTATTTGTGGCTTCAAAGAAATTAACGAGCTGCAACACATCGTTTGCCGCTGCCATCCACTTCGCCGGATTATTCACATGATAGTGCGGCCCGAAACCCAGTTCCTCCAGACGACGGTCGGTCAGGTATTTGACATACTGGTTAACGTAATCCGCGTTCAAGCCTAAAATGCCATTGGGCAACAGGTCTTTGTTATACTGCTCTTCCATCTTTACGCCGTCCAGAATCATCTGCTTAATCTCTGCGGCAAACTCTGGTGTTTGGAGATCCACGTTTTCCTCAAGGAGCGTCAGGATCAAGTTGATACCAAACTTCAGGTGCAGGCTTTCATCACGCACAACCCAATCTATCAGGCTGGCAAAGTTGCGCAAGAGATTCCGTTGACGGAAGCTGAGAGCGACCATAAAGCCACTGTAAAACCAGATCCCCTCTAAGATAATGTTATAGGCGACAAGGTTACGAACAAAGTCTCTCTTGCCTTCGGTCGTCGTGATATCCAGCGTCTGCTCCGTCATGCGCTTGATAAACTTCGTGCCAAACGCTTCCTTGCGTGCCATGCTCGGCACATCGACGTGAGAGGCATATGCCTGGTCGCGGTCGATGGGAAATGTTTCGAGCACATACTCGAAACTCATGCAATGATTCGCCTCTTCCCACATCTGCTTCGCCAGATAGAGATGACACTCTGGTGCGTGAATATAGGGATAGACGCCGAGCGCCAATGCTTTATTAACAAGCAGTTCGTTCGGATTGAAATAGCTCATCAGGAATGTCAGCGCGTGGCGTTCTTCTACGCTCATCTTTTTCCAGTCGGACAGATCCTGACCCAGTTGGATTTCGTTGGGGAACCAGGTATTTGCGACGGCTTGCTGATACAGGTCATAGGCCCACTGGTACTTGATTGGTTTTAACAGGAGTCCGTCCTGGATGCCGGTGCCTAAGATGCTCATGATATACTGTTCCTTGTTATCGTTCGTTCGTCAGTGTTACTGGCAGCTTTCGCAGAGCAAGCGCTCCATAGGATCAATAGGGCAGGCAGATACGACGAGCACATCTAGCTCTTGCTCACCGGTTTCCTCTTCAGGAGCACTTTTTTGTTTGCTGGCAAGCTTTTCCGCAACGGCCTTGCTGATCAGCGCGAGGCGGGCGGTGATGTCATCCTGGGTTTCTTCCTGTGTGTGCTGGTTTGTGGTCATCTTATTTTTTCTCCTTTTATTCACTGATGTTGGCAAAGCCAAAGCCAGCCTTTTTGGGTCCAAGACTTGCGGCTTTATTGACTTTGACAGTACTCTGTTCGGCGGTGTGTCGTGGTTTGACATGCAGATAGTATGTCGTCTTCAGCCCCTTTTTCCAGGCGGCGCTATAGAGAGCTAGCATGTCATCAATGTCGCGTGTTTCCAGATAGATATTGCGGCTGATCGCCTGATCTACCCATTTTTGTGCTCTGGCCGCAACTTCAACGAAGGCATAGGGGCTGAGCTGGAAGCTAGTTTTGTAGACCTCTTTGAGATGTTGTGGAATGGCTGCAATGTCTGTTAAGTCGCCTTGCGAGCGCAAGATATCCTCTTTTACGTCATCCCACAGGCCAAGCGCTTTCAGATCACGCACGAGGTTGACATTGACCTCCAGGAACTTACCATTGAGTGTTGCACGGCTAAATATCTGGCTGAATTGGGGGTCGAGGCTCGGCGTCGTGCCAACCACATGCGCGATGTTGGCGGTTGGCGCAATAGCCATGAGTGTTGCGTTACGCATGCCCCGCTTGACTTTGGCACGCAGTTGTTCCCAATCGAGCTTCTGCACACGGGTAATAGTTATCGGTACTTGACGGGAAGCTTCAGCCAAAGCAAGCGTGTCAATGGGCAGGAGACCCTTGCTCCAGCCGGAACCCTCAAAGTTTGGATAACTGCCCCGCTCCTGGGCCAGGTCGGCGCTTTTGTCAATGGCGTGGAAGCTGATAAACTCGGTCAACTGATCAATGAGCGCGTAAGCCTGTTCACTTTCGTAGCTGTAACCCAGTTTTTCAATTACGTCGGTAAAACCCATGATCCCCAGGCCTAACGCACGGTTCTGCTGGTTGGCACGCATTGCTTCTGGGATAGGTGTCTTTGTAATATCCACCAGATTATCGAGTTGGCGAATCGCCGAGCGGATGCTGGCGGTCAGCCGGTCCCAATCCCAGGTTTTGTCTGTACGCAAATGGGCTGAAAGATTGATGCTGACCAGATTGCAGACGGCAATATTTTCGGCGTCCTGCGGCAACGTAATTTCTGTACACAGGTTGCTGAGATGGATCGTCCCGGTATTGTTGTTGAGTGCGCGTACATTAATCGTGTCTTTCCACGTCAGCCAGGGATGCGAGGTCGCTTGCAGGACAATCAGGATCTGGCGGAATTGTTCTCGCGCCTTGATCTTCGCAAACTCATGCAGCGTCCCAGCTTCTGCCAGTTGGCAGTATTCGGCGTAGCGTTGACTGAATGCAGAGCCGTAGAGTTCACACAGGTCAGGCGTTTCAGCAGGATCAAATAGATACCAGTCCTGATCATGTTCCACGCGCTTCATAAACTCATCGCTGATGAAGACAGCCGTGTTCGCGGTACGGGTGCGCAAGTAGGGATCGCCAGAGTTTTGTTTGAGGTCGAGGAACTGCGGAAAATTTATGTGCCAGTTCTCCATATAGAGGGCCGCAGCCCCAGCCTTTTTGCCTTTGCGACTCACGGCACGCAAGGCAGCATCGACGACATGCATAAACGGAATAGGACCGGTAGAAACGGTGTTGGTACTTTTAACCGGCGATCCCTCAGCACGCAATTTCGTCATCCCAATACCAATGCCGCCTGTGCCTTTGCTCATCCACATGACATCGCGGATACCTTTGGCGATAGACTCCATATCATCCTGAATCTCCATCAGGAAACAGTTGGATAACTGGGGAAATGAGGTACCGGCGTTAATGCGTGTGGAACCGCCTGGTGAGTATTCTAACCTGCTCATATGGTCGTAGAAGTCAAGCGCGGCCTCGGTAGGATCAGGCTCGTTGTAGCTCAAGCCCATAGCAATCCGCATCATACTCATTTGCGGTGTTTCCATTGCCTCACCATCACCACGACGGAGCGCGTAGCGATTCTTACTGGTGATGACTCCGAGGTAGTTCATGCGCTTGTCACGCGAGGGATCGAGTGCATTGGCAAGGCGTTGAATATCAAAGAGCCTATCGTTCATCCGTTCGTCGAGTAGCCCTGCTTCAATGCCAGTTTTCAGATAGACTGCGAAGTGAGCCGCGTGGAGTTGCTTCAATGCTTCGTCTGTTCCATACTCACCCAGGACATTTTTGTAGATGGTTTTCAGTAACAGGCGCGCAGCGATAGTGCCGAAATCCGGGTCATCTTTGACATTCTGCAACGCTGTCTGGATAATCAGTTCATCCAGTTGCCGCGTCGTAATGCCATCGAACAGCGTCAGTTGTACCTCGGTGGCGATCTGCACCACTTTCGTAATCTGATCGTCAAGGCCACGACTGGCTTTTTCCAAAGTCCTGTATATATGGTTCACATCGTATGACTCTCTCGAACCGTCACGCTTTACTACAGTAAGTTGCATCATACATCCTTCATCCATTTTTTTGGCAGTAGCAAACACACCCTGACCATGACCAGACAAGCCCTTTTTAGCAAAAAAAAACCACCTTCAAGAGGAGGGGAATCTCTGATTCTGGATATATCAGCGCCATGCTCCTTGCTCGAAGAAGAAGAAGGATAATAGGCAGCCTGGCTTAACCTCTTTGCGCATGAGCTTTACAGCTCCCCCAAAAGGTATGACAGTTACGGCATAGCGTGGATTCGCACCACATTTCCCTATCCGAACCTTGCGGTTGTCCAGGTTCTGAAGCCTGGTATCCTCTGGCGCTCTAGTAGCGTGTTTCCAACACTATATGTAGCGCGTATGGTCTATATTACCACAAGATGTAGTAGTCTGTCAAGAAGAAGAGCATAGTCATCCGGGGCATTTTGCTCCTCCCGGAGGTTCTGAAAGAATAAGTTTTGAAATTAAGCAGTTCTGGTCCATTAAGCTGTTGATTTCCTGGTAATTCTTCTGCTGATGAGATATACTAAGGGGAGATCATGTTGTTGGCATCATTCGCCACGAAAAGTAACATATCTTAACAGAACCGTTTTTCCCACATATGGCGCTCTCTGATGAGGTTGATCTGCTCTCTCGGCGAGAGTCGTCTCATGTCAATGAGAGGAAAAGAGAGCTTAATGAATATTCCACCGCAAACCACGCTGGTGCTGGCTGCTCAAACTGGCAATCAGGAGGCGTTTGAGACTCTTGTGGGAGTCTATCGACGGGAACTGCTCGTCCATTGTTATCGGATGCTCGGTTCGCTCTCTGACGCCGAAGATCTGGTGCAAGAAACGCTCCTGCGTGCCTGGGAGAAGCGTGCGACCCTGACCAGCCCGCAATCCTACCGGGCCTGGCTGTACCGCATCGCCACCAATCTCTGCCTGAATCGACTCAGAAGCGTTTCTCGCCGTTCCCTGCCATCGGACCTCTCTCTGCCCAGCAAACCCGGCGACATATCTCCACTTAGCAAACCCGGCGGTTCTGCGCAGTCCTCACTCCAGGAGCCGATCTGGCTGGAGCCGTTCCCGGATGAACTGCTTATCGATCAACACAGCAATCCCGAAGATCAGGCGCTACGACATGAACAGATCAGCCTGGCTTTTCTGGTCGCGTTACAGCATTTAACCCCTATCCAGAGAGCCGTTCTGCTCTTGCGCGAGGTGCTGGGGTGGAAAGCCGCCGAAGTGGCCCAGTGGCTTGACCTCTCCGTTCCCGCCGTGAACTCGGCTTTGCAGCGAGCGCGACAGACGTTGCAGCAGCGCTATCAAGCAAACGGCAGCGAGACTTCGGTTGTGCAGCTTCGCCCCCAATTACAAGACCTGCTCGCTCGCTACATGACGCTGTGGCAGCAAGAGGATGTTCCAGGTCTTGTGGCGCTGCTGCGAGAAGATGCGTGGTTGACCATGCCGCCGCTTCCTGCCTGGGTTGCCGGACGAACAGATATTGCAACGCTGCTCCAACTTCGCGTCTTCATTCCCGGCAGACAATGGCGACTGCAGCCAACACACGCCAATGGTTGCCCGGCTTTCGGAGTCTATCGGCGGGACGTTGGGGAAGACGACTATCACCTCTCCAACCTGTGGGTCCTGGGGGTGGCAGGCGAACAGATCAGCAACCTCGTTGTGTTCCTGGATGTGACCAGTTTCACCGCTTTTGGCCTCCCGTCCACCATTGAAGGGGAAACGGGAGACCAGGAAGCATGAAGTTTGGCAGTATGGAAGCTTTTATAGGCTGAGAGCTGCTTCGTACAGAACGGCTGTTTCCCTCTTTGCTGGCTCAATTTCCTTGACCAGCTTGCAGGGGAGCATATGGCTCACAGTATATTCGGTCAACCTATAGTCCATACGTGAGCTTGACAATGCCTTTCGAGAAGCTCTTTGTCGCAACCAGCTTCAATGTGGCGGTTTCGTCCTGCTGGAAGACCTGCTTCCCTTGCCCAAGAACAAGCGGAAAGATCAAGAGACTGAGGGCGTCGAGCAAGTGGTGCTTGAGCAATGTGTCGCCAAGCAAACCATGCCCATAAATGAGCAGATCGCGTCCTGCTTGCTGCTTGAGTTTGGTTACTTCGGCGACCACATCGCCTCGAACGATGGTTGCGTTGTTCCAGTCGGCTTTTTCTAACGTTGACGAGAAGACATACTTGGGCATGGCATTGATCCTCTCAGCCCACGGATCGGTGCGTCTGGGCCAAATCCTAATAAAGTCCTCGTACGTCGTGCGACCCATCAACAGTGCGTCGCAGGAGAGCGCCTCGTCCAATCCGTCGCGCATATATGCCTCGTCGTCGCGGTAGGCAGCAAATTTTGAGATGGCTGATCCGGCGTAGATCCCGTCTAACGAGACGAGAGTACTTTCGAGAATGGTACGCATAAGAGAGTGTCCTTTCTTCTTCAAACGAGATGTGTGAGAGGTGTCAATCACCTTTCGCTTATAGGACACCGGGTTGACCCAAAACTCATCGCAAATCAAGGGAACATAGCGGAAAAAGAGCGCTCTGCTATCGGCTTCTCAAAAAGGCATAGAGAGAAGGTGCTTCATCACAAACCGTTTTTGAAGACGCTTTGAGCAGAAACCACGCTCAAGCCCGGTTTGAGTCCAGGTCATATCTCTTCTACTCTATGAGCTTCTTCACGCTGCTCAAGGTAGTGGAGCACGCCGTTGCACCAGCTAACATAATTTTGTTCATAACTTATCGTGTATTTGAAAATCAGCTCTGCCATAACTAAGGATTCACTGTTTCCCTGTGACATTGCCAGATATTTGGTCCGCTTCGCCTCCAATTCCTGCTCATGCATGAAGAGCCGCTCCTGGTGCAGCGCGATCTGCTCACGAAAAATGCCCTGCATGTGTTCGGGATCTGCCACCCAGAGGCTATAGGCTTTCAAGAGAAATTCATCGCGTATGACTGTTGGAGAGGTCGGAGCTTCTACCCAGGCCCGAAGTGCTCCCTGGCCTGCTTCTGTAATCTGATAAATTTTTTTGTCCGGGCGCCTGGCCTGTTGTTCGATAATCTCGTAGGTCGTGAAGCCCGCCTCCACTAATTGGGCCAGTGCCGGATAAATTTGCGTATGGCTGATTGCCCAGAACGGGCCAAAATGTTTTTTCAAAAGCCTCGCAAGATCATATCCTGACAATGGTTCACGTGCTAATATCCCCAACAAGATGTATGCCAGTGTGTTCATTGAAAACATCCTTATGTTATGAAGACGCATATGTAAGCAATTGACATATCACGAGAGCGTGTGCTATGCTGCGGTGTATTACACACTAGCATAGGGTTATCGCGTATGAGTACCTCTATTCTAACAAGTGATATACCCTCTTGCAAGCATAAAGGAGCAGTAGTTCGTCGATTTCTGATCGTTTTTTAGTTACGAAAAGGAGTTTAGAATGACTCTGGCTACAAATGCGGCGCATCCTATACAGTTACTCACTGTAACGTTATATGTCAATGGAAAAGATTATACGTTAGAGCTTGATTCTCGTGTCACTCTGCTCGATGCACTCCGTGAGCATCTGGCTTTCACCGGATCGAAGAAAGGATGCGATCACGGGCAGTGTGGGGCCTGTACTGTTTTGCTCAATGGGAGACGTATCAATAGCTGTCTCGCTCTGGCTGTAGCTTGCCAGGGGGCAGAGATCGTCACGATTGAGGGACTTGGTGACGGCCAGCAGTTGCATCCTGTGCAGCAAGCCTTTATCGAGCATGACGCCTTTCAATGCGGCTATTGTACCCCCGGCCAGATCTGTTCAGCGGTTGGAATGCTGCGCGAGGCGGAGGCTGGCTGGCCCAGTGTGGTAAGCACAGACCTGACAGATCAGCACATCGTTCTCGATGAAGAGGAGATTCGCGAACGCATGAGTGGCAATCTCTGTCGTTGTGCCGCGTACGCAAACATTGTTCCTGCAATTGCCCAGGTGTCTCAGCAGGGACAGAGAACAGATGAGGAGGCACACTAATGAAACCCTTTAGATATGAGCGTGTCCAGGATGCCGCAAGTGCCGTGGCCCTGGTCTCGCAGACTGCGCATGCTGGCTATCTTGCGGGAGGAACCAATCTGGTAGATCATCTTAAGCTCGGTGTGAGCCAGCCAGATGTGCTTGTCGATATTACGCAGCTTCCCTACAACCGTATCGAGACTCTCCCAGACGGTGGGGTTCGTATCGGTTCTCTCGTCCGCAATTCCGATCTTGCGGCTGACCTGCTCATTCGCGAAAAGTTTCCTTTCCTTGCTCAAGCCTTGCTAGCGGGAGCTTCGGGACAGATTCGCAATCAGGCAACGCTTGGAGGAAATCTCTTACAGCGGACACGCTGCGTCTACTTTCAGGATGTTACCAAACCCTGCAATAAGCGTGAACCGGGGAGCGGTTGTCCCGCACGCTCCGGCTATCATCGCAGCATGGCGGTTTTAGGAACCTCAGAAGCGTGTATCGCAACACATCCGTCCGATATGGCTGTCCCCCTGACGGCTCTTGGTGCGAACGTCCTTGTGTTGGGTCCACAAGGAGAGCGGAGTATCCCCTTGCTCGACTTCTACCGCCTTCCTGGTGATGAGCCGCAACGCGAAACGGTGCTTGAGCATGGTGAATTGATCACAGCGATTGCAGTGCCGGGACTTCCCTTTGCCACCCGCTCACGCTATCGGAAGGTACGGGATCGAGCTTCTTATGCCTTCGCACTTGTTTCGCTCGCTGCCGCCGTCGATGTAGATCGAGGGGTGATCCGCGATGTGCGCCTGGCGTTCGGTGGACTGGCGACCATTCCCTGGCGTGCAAAGAAGGCCGAAGCTGTCCTACGCGGCGCACCTGCGACCGAAGCGTCTTTTGTGCAAGCCGCCGAAGCCGAGCTTGCCGATGCGCAGCCTTTACGTGAGAATGCCTTTAAGGTTCAGCTTGCTCACAACATACTGGTTCGTACCTTGCAGGAGCTTGTAGAAGGGAGCAATTCATGATTCAGACTACCAGACCCATGATTGGTGCGCCGATCAGCCGTCTTGATGGAACCAAGAAGGTGACGGGGAGCGCTACCTATGCTTTTGAGTATCAATTTGAGAATGTGGTGTACGCTTTTCCGGTTCAAAGCACGATTGCAAAGGGGCGCGTCGTTTCTATTGATGCGACCAAAGCCCGTGCCGTGTCCGGCTTTCTTGGATTGATTACGCATGAGAACGCTCCTAAAATTGCTCCGGTTGGACTGCTTGGTCCCAATAATGATATGGCGGTGCTGCAATCGGATCGTGTCGCCTATCGCGGACAATTTATTGCAGTAGTTGTGGCGGAGACCCTGGAGAACGCACGCCGGGCCGCTGAACTGCTCGCTATCCAGTATGAAGCGTTGCCTCCCGATGCTGAATTGCGTGGCGACCGCACTGATCTTGTGAATCCGCAAATGCTTATGCCGGGCATGCCAGCGGATACCGAGCATGGTAATGTCGAGGCGGCTCTCTCGTCTTCTCCTATCCAATTGGATCAGACCTACACCACGCCCGCGTATCATCATAATGCCATGGAGCCTCATGCAACGCTCGCGATCTGGACAGATGATAGCCTGACGGTGTATGACTCAAACCAGGGACCTCATGCCGTGCAGTATATGGCGGCCACAGCCTTCAATCTCCCTCCCGAACGTGTCCGTGTCATCTCGTCTTTCGTTGGCGGCGGCTTTGGTTCTAAAGGTGGTAATCCGCATTTTCTGCTGACGATCATGGCAGCTCAGCTGGTAAAGGGAAGACCTGTGAAGATGGCCCTGACGCGTCAACAGATGTTTGCTGTGACCGGTTATCGTACGCCGACGATCCAGCATTTGCGCCTGGGAGCTGAGCAGGATGGACGGCTCATCGCTATCTCCCATGAGGTCGTGGAGCAGACTGGCACGATTCATGATTTTGTCGAGCCGACCGCTACCGCCACACGCATGATGTATGCTGCGCCACATCGCCGCACTGCACACAGGTTGGCACGCCTTGATGTGCCGATCCCTTCCTGGATGCGTGCGCCGGGCGAGTGTCCAGGGATGTTTGCCCTCGAATCGGCCATAGATGAGACAGCCGAAGCGTGTGGTATCGATCCTATCGAGTTTCGTATCAAGAATGATCCAGAGGTTGATCCCGAATCTGGTCTGCCCTTCAGCAGTCGCAATCTTGTCGCCTGCCTTCGTCAGGGGGCTGAAGCCTTTGGTTGGCAACAGCACTCACGACAGCCCGGAGCATGGCGCGAGGGACGCTGGCTCATTGGGACGGGAGTTGCGGCTTCAACCTTTCCCGTTGTGTTTTTCCCCTCAACGGCCAGTATCCGTGCGGAACGCGCTCATCACTATCGCGTGCTCATCGGTGCTACCGATATCGGAACCGGGGCCTGGACGGCTCTGGCGCAGATCGCCGCCGATGCCCTGGAAGTTCCTCTGGAACAGATCCAGCTAGAGATTGGTGATACCAATCTGCCGATGGCCGGGATCGCGGGTGGCTCTGCTGGTACAGCCTCCTGGGGATCGGCGATCATGGATGCCGCCCAGAAGTTCCGCGCCAAATTGTATGGTGAGCTGGGAGGTGAGTTGCCAGAGGGAGGGTTGGAAGTGAGAGGTGGAATGGAACGCAGTCCCTATGCGGGTCAGTATTCGATGCATTCTTTTGGAGCGCAGTTTGCCGAGGTCCGTGTCCATATGGATACCGGCGAAATTCGTGTGCCGCGTATGCTCGGTGTGTTTGCTGCTGGCCGTATCATTAACGCCAAAACCGCACGTTCGCAGTTCCTGGGCGGCATGACGATGGGCCTCTCAATGGCGCTCCACGAGCAGAGTGTGATGGACCCACGCTTTGGCGAGTATGTCAACCACGATTTAGCGGAATACCATATCGCGACAAATGCTGATGTGGGAACTGTCGATATCCAGTGGATTGATGAAGTTGATCCCTACATAAATCCGGTCGGTGCAAAGGGTATTGGCGAGATTGGCATCGTTGGTACAGCGGCAACAATCGCCAATGCCGTTTACCATGCGACAGGCATTCGTGTTCGCGACTTACCGCTCTCACCAGATAAGCTGCTTGCCTCGCTTCCTCGCTAGAAAATTCATGTGTCGTATTCTTGATTATAGTAATTAAGAATACGACACATGAACATCGTATTCAACAAAAGATGGATAAACGCAGGTAACAGGCAATATGAGTGGTGATCTGAATTATCGTAGTGGGAGAGCTTAAAAAAGACTAATTCCCCTCCTGTGCCTGTGATACTAGTGTGATAAAAGTCGCATCCTTGTTTTCTATCAACTGAGTATACTCACAATACGGTTATTTGTAGCCATGTCTGCTTTGACACAAACGACATAGAACAAAGAGGAGTGAGATGATGAGTGATAATGTTGAGCTTATTCCGGGCAACACGCTAATAACGAAGACGCCCGAAGAAGGGCGAGCGCTCGCAATCAAAATGGCACGGCTAGTCGTGCGCACCACACAACCTGATGCCAATGTGCGGGAGCGTCTGCGGCCTGCATATGCGGAAGATGCGGCTGCACTTGTTGAGATTGCTCAGGTGGTGGCGATTGAGTTTGCGACTATTGCTGCTGCTAATAATTATTGGCGTTAAATATGCTCCCAGGCGGCACACCCCTGCGGAGCAAGAAGCCAAAAACAAATAGTAACTGATTTTTTCGCAAAACGATGCCCACACCGTCTGCTGGTGTGGGCATCTATCTTTTATATAACTCTATCTATTAAGTATTCGGCGTTGGATCTGTCGTTGGTGTCGTGTCACTCTTCGTCGGCACTGGCGTTGGAGATGGCGTCGGCGACTTCCTCGGCTTTGGCGTTGGTGTGTCGGTCGGCTGAGTAGTCGGTGCCTGCGTTGGTTGAGTGGTTGGTGTTGGTGGCGTCTGCGTTGGTGGCGTCCCCACATTGACCACATGTAAGGTCACTTTCTGTCCATCTTTCAATATCGTTCCAGCAGCAGGATCTGTTTTGGTGACGGTATTGTAGTTCTGGGTGTTATCGAAGCCATCATCAGCCACTTCATAAGGGATATTCGCCTGTTTGAGCAAGGCAGCATCGGCATCAAGCGTATTGCCCGTCAATCCATCAGGTACCTTCACCGCCGGTTTCGTATCAACAACGATCGTCGATCCGGGCTGCGTGGTATTGTTCGCCTGTGTGGACTGATCCACAATGATGCCATCATCGGGACCGTTGCGCTTATGCAGCTTCAGATTGACCTTCGTCAACGCATCCCGCGCCTGCTGCAAGGTCATCCCTGTGAGATCGGGTACCGTCACTGTTGGCACAGCGGTCGCGGTGATCGCCGGTGTGGGGGTTGGCTGTGGCTGCGATCCAAAATTGATAAAACCCAGCTCGCTTGCCAGATAGATGCTAAAACCAAGTAATAAGAGCGTTGCGAGCAGAATGAGAATCGTAATAATGCTGGCGAAGCGTGAATCGCGTTGCGTACCAACGGCCCCGGAGCGTGGTGCCATCGAATCTTTTTGGAAAGGACGGGTAGAGCCGGCGTCTCCTGGGAGCATCTGATATGGCTGCTCTCCCGCCATCGTACCGGGCATAAAGGATTGATCGGCACGCATGGTCGCGGCACCATTTTCCTGCATGCCATTTTGATTATAGGGAGAAGACGGATACCCCATATGATTGGGAGACGAGGAAGACTGCTGATACCCCACGCCGCTCACATGGGTCGGCATCTGATTATTAAACGAGCTGGCAACCGGCGGCGGCGGAGTAATCGGGCCACCCGGCATCACGCTGGTAGCGGCTGACGAACCGTTGCCGGCCAGTTCTTCTTCACCAAGCATTTCCAGCGCACGAGCCAGCACACTACCATCGGCAAAGCGCATCTCCGGCACTTTTTCCAGGCAACGCAAGATAATCTCTTCCAGAGCAGGAGGAATATTCGGATTGAGCTGACGGGGCGGCATCGGTGCATCCTGAATATGCTGCATCGCCACCGCGACCGGCGTATCGCCATCAAAGGGAGTGCGCCCGGTCAGCATTTCATACATCACAATACCCAGAGCATAGACATCGGCGGCGGGACTCACAATCTCGCCCTGTGCCTGCTCCGGGGCATAATATTGCACGGTACCCAGAGTCATACCCGTGGTGGTAAGGCGCTCTGCATTAATATCCTTATAGACGCTGGCGATACCGAAATCGGTGAGTTTAATCGAGCCATCGCGTCCCACCAGGATATTTTGTGGCTTCACATCGCGATGGACAATCGCACGACGATGAGCGGCACCCAACCCTAGTGCCACATCATGGGCAATAATGATCGCACGATCAACGGCAAGCACGCCGCGCGAGCGCAAGTAGCGGCGCAGGTCAGTTCCTTCGATGAGTTCCATGACAATAAAATAATTGCCATCGCTCTGTCCATAATCGTAGACCTGCACGATATTGGGGTGTTGCAAGGACGATGCCGCTTTCGCCTCGCGTTGGAAACGCGTGACGAACTTTGGATCAGTGCTATAGACCTCCCGCAACACTTTGATAGCTACAACGCGGTCCATGCGCAGATCACGCCCACGATAGATCGTAGCCATGCCGCCACGCCCTATAGGGTCTTGTAATTGGTATCGTTCACCCAAAACTTCGATTTGCATAGCTCTCCGCACTGTACAGGCAGCAATACTGCTGCTGCCTTTCCTTGCCCAGTCAGGCTACCGCTGTAGAAGTACCACCTGGCAGGTACCCAGCAGCTTGTTCACAATGCCAGGGTGTCCCACCTCACGTCGCGCGAGAAACAGAAAAATACAGGACACTCTACAACAACTCATAGGCGTAGGTCGATGGCTCCAGGTCGTTGATCGCATTTCCCTTCTCAGGAAGACAGACAAAGCCAGGTGTATATATCGCGCCACCTATTTTAACCTATTCTGCGGCAGAATGGAACACTCTATACAAAAGTAGGAGTTTACTGTATTGTACACTACCAACATGAACCATAACCAACTCCAAAAAGAATACAGCCTCCGTTTCACCTTCTCCGCGTCGCATGCGATTCCGGTTATATTATTCCTCATCAACCTGCAACGCGCCAGATCCTGGCACACGTTCATCACCAGAACGTTTTGTGATGCGCAATGCATCCATATGTTCAAGGAGTGGCAAAATATATTTGCGCGTCGCTCCTAATATATCACGAGCCTCCGCGACAGTCATCTTTCCATGCAGACGTAAATATGCCACCAACCTTTTTAACGCTTCATCATATGTTTCACGCAGAAACAGGATACTCTCCCCCACTTTGACGAGCTGCCCCTGCTCAATCAACGCGTTGAGCACCTCAGCGCCCACCATCTCCTCCACTTCTCCTCGCCCGGGAGGAGTATAGGGACTGGCGCGAAAACGTTGCAACAAACGCGCCACCAGTTGCTGCTGAGCGGGGGTAAAGCGTGGTGTAAAGTCAGGGAAGCGTAATAGTCCCCCCGTTCGCTGAGATCCCTCCGGCCTCATACCAGCGCCAACCTCCCCACCTGCACCTATCATCGTCAGTCGGCCCTCGTTCTGTAGCTCAGCCAGAACCTCGTTTGCCATGCGCGGCGAGAGGTTGAGCCTACCGCGCCATTCCTCTTTTGAGAGGCCGCTGCGCAATGGATAGAGGCGATGATACTCGCCAACCAGCCGCGTTGCTTCATCCGCCAGCATATCCCAGATATGTTGAGCAAACCAGAAGCCGCCAATCTTGCGTACCCCCCCCTCTGATAACAACGTCTCTAGTATCTGCAACGTCACATCCTCAGCCATATTAGCCTGCTTTACGATGTCCGTCAGCTCATATCCCACCAATCCACGCACGGCCCTGGCTCCAGGGGCAGATGTTTTTGCCTCGACTCGTCCCGGCACCCGACGATCTAACGCGGCAAGAACCAACTCTTCTGGCGATCCCTGCATCAGGCGTTCCAGGCCCTCCAACACAGCCAGTTGCAAGCGACGATGATAGCGCGGTTGCACATCGACGATCTCTCCCCCGCCGATGGTCATACTCGGAGAAGGGATGCGCAAGATAAAACGATCGCGGCGGGCAACCACCGCCGGACGACTCAAGCGCAGTTGTATCCAGGCGCTCCCTCCAGGCAATAGCTCTTCCATATCAAGCAGCCGCACCCGCGCCGGGATCTCCTGTGAGCCACAATAAAAGTCAACCTGCATATTATGCGTCAGAGACCGCCCGGCATCTGGCAGCAAGTGCATGTGAGCATCAAGCAAGACGGTCGAGCGCAACTGACCCGGGAGCGCCACCACGTTGCCGCGTCCCAGTTCCGTTCGCGCCACATTTGCCAGGTTCATCGCCACGCGATTGCCTGGAGAGACCGCTTCTCTCTGCTGCTTATGCGTCTGCAAGCCACGAATACGCGAGGTAATGCCCTGCGGCAAAATCTCAACTTCGCGCCCAACAGTAAATGTGCCATCGAGCAGCGTCCCGGTGGCCACCGTTCCAAAACCAGTCATGGTAAACACGCGGTCGATCGGTAGGCGAGGACGCCCAATATTGCGACGTTCCTGCACTTCATTAAGTATACGATCTAACTGCATGAGAAGTTGCGATATTCCCCGTTGCTGACCCTGATAGACGGAGACGGGGATAATAGCAGCCTCGGCCAGCGTCGTGCCTTGCAACTGCTCCTGAACCTCCTCACGCACCAGTTCCAGCCACTCCTCATCGACAAGATCACTCTTGGTCAGGGCAACCACGCCACGCGAGACGCCCAACAGATCAAGGATCGCCAGATGTTCGCGCGTCTGCGGCATCACCCCTTCATCGGCAGCTACGACCAGTAAAGCGGCATCGATCCCGCCAACACCGGCCAGCATATTTTTGATAAAGCTCTCATGTCCAGGAACATCCACAATACTGACCTCACGCCCACCTGGCAGGGTTAACCAGGCGAAACCGAGGTCAATGGTCATGCCACGCTCTTTTTCTTCGGTCAGGCGATCAGGATCAATGCCGGTCAATGCCTTCACCAGCGTCGATTTGCCATGATCCACATGCCCGGCAGTTCCAATACAGGCCATGCTACCAGCTCGCTTACAGGATATTGATAGGCTCGACTCCCATATATCACACAGCCACCAGTATACATCAGAAAAGGGTTTCCAGCCATCCGGGTTCGCAAGCGACATCTCTTTGCAATTACTTCTTTCGACCGTTCTCCTCCCTGAGCATCAGCACGTTTTCACTTTCTCCCTTCGACACGATAGGCAGAACGCGGTATAATAAAGAACACACATTCAGGACAGGCGCTCTATGCCCTTGACCGGTCACGATATCTTTATTTAAAGGTATCCCTACTATATAATAACGAAAAAATCTCTTATGAATGAAAAAATTCAGTCGGTTCTTAACTCCCTTCCGCACAAACCTGGCATCTATCTCATGAAAGATGACCAGGGGACGATTATCTATGTAGGGAAGGCGATTTCGCTTTTTAACCGCGTCCGCTCCTATTTTCAGGAATCCACCGACCACAGCCCGAAAAATCGCAGCATGGTGGCAAAAATCGCCGACATCGAGTTTCTCGTGGTCAACAACGAGGTCGAGGCGCTGGTGCTGGAAAGCAACTACATCAAGCAGTATCGCCCCAAATATAATGTGCTGCTGCGCGACGACAAAAGCTATCCCTACATCAAAGTCTCACTGACCGAGG
>JAICIM010000395.1 GCA_025928885.1 Ktedonobacteraceae bacterium
ATCGCTGCGCCGGAGCAGGCCGACCAGTTCAGCCTCTATCTCGATCTTCCCGACGGGCTGGGCGAGACCCGCGCAGAGCAGCAAGAGAGCTGTAATGCACTCATCCAACAGATTGAACGGCTCGATGCGCCTCTGCTCTCCTTCCGCTGCTGGCCCGACGACTATCAGGCGGCCCTCTCCATCAGCGGCGATATCGATTCGATAACGATCCAGGATTTCTTTTTTCGTGTGCTAGAAGTGTAGAATAAGTAATAGAGATGGTAAGGAGAGCAACATGCAAGAAACAAGGAGACCCCACAGGAAAACATCGCCGCTGCAACTGCTCAGCCTGGGTGCGATGGCTCTCGTGTTGATAGCGCTCGTGTCTCTCGATGTATTTCTTTTTCGCACACAGCCCGCAACAATCACAACAACGTCCTCACCCCAAAATCCTATCATACAGGAAAATCAGAAGCCAGGCACGAATTCATGGCAGATGACGAAAGACACAACATATGATGTCAAAACCTTTCGCTCACCTGTTATAGAGAGTTACGCATGGAAGAGCAGCGTGGTAGCGGGTGAAACGCTCTCCTTCTCGGTCAGCACGACGCAGCTACTCTTCACGGCACGCATTTACCGGCTCGGCTGGTATCAGGGGCTTGGAGGTCGCCTGCTCCAAACGCTCTCCAATCAGACCGGCCACTTCTATGACATGCCTGCGATGGACCCGCAAACAGGGCTGGTCGATCCCAGCTGGCCCGAAGCGTTTCACATCAAGATTGCGCCCGACTGGGTAACTGGCATCTATATTGCCAAGCTGACGGCGAGCGATGGGACCGAAGCGTACGCACCGTTCGTCGTGCGCTCAACACAGACCGGTAGCTTTGTCTTTCTGCATGGCGATACCACCGACCAGGCATATAACCCCTGGGGTGGCAAAAGCCTCTATGATTTTAACTCATCAAATCAGCATCGCGCTTATAAAGTTTCTTTCAATCGACCATTAACAGATCAGGCAGGCTTCGGCAATCTTCTTTATTGGGAATATCCAATGATTCGCTGGCTAGAAAAAAGCGGCTATAATCTCGACTATCTCTCGACAGTGGATGTGCATAACAACCCCAACAGCTTGAAAAACCATCATGGCATCTTGATTGTCGGGCATAGCGAATATTGGAGCAAAGAGATACGCGACCACCTGGAGGCGGCGGTCAATAGCGGCATCAATATCGCCAGTTTTGCCGCCGATAGCGGAAGCTGGCAGGTGCGCTTTGAGGCATCATCTTCCACATATAATCCACAGCCTGATCGCATTCTTGTCTGCTATAAGGATAAAACGCTGGACCCGCTACTTGGCAAGGACAACGCCCACGTCACCACCGCTTTCAGACAACCGCCACTGAATCGGCCTGAGCAGAGCTTCTTTGGGTCGATGTCGGGGGCCTATTTCAGCAACCCTTCCAGCTATCCCTGGATCGTCACCAACGCCTCCAACTGGGTCTTTGCAGGCACCGGCATTAAAAACGGCGATAGCTTGCCAGGACTGGTGGGCTATGAGTGCGATCGTGTGGACGCTGCCTACCCGACGCCAGGCGCTGTCAGCGTACTCTCTACATCGCCGGTCTACACGGACGATCACTTTCATCGCGTCTGTAACTCCACTATCTATGTTGCCAGGAGCGGCGCACGGGTGTTCAACGCCGCAACCTTTAAATGGTCCTGGGGATTGGACGCATTTAATATTGCCGACGGGCATAAAAGCGTCGTAAATATCGCCATTCAACTTATAACGCAAAATATCCTGCTAAATTTCCAGATCGGTCCTGAAGCAATACAATCGTCAAGGTCGGCGGGATGAGATGGCAATGATGAGGCAACATAGCGCGGGGAATCTCCCTCGCTCTGGCCGGATGAAGAGGCCACTGATCGTCTATCGACGCCTCTCGCGGCCAGTGCTGATGGGAATACTCATACCGATTCTTCTGGTACTCCTGCTCGAACTTCTGTTCAGACAGGGAGATTTCGGGCCGCACCTGGCAGGAATAGCGCCCCTCTCGCCATCGCCGGTGGCAGCGGGCGCATTCTATGTTCAAGGCAATAAGATTTATAGTCCTGATGGCACGCCTTTTCTCGTCAAAGGCGTCACCGCAATCTATGGACGATTTGCGGGCGGGGATGCGCAAGGTATTGGCCTGAGCAATTATCGCCACGCTCGTCGTGATCTGGATCTATTGAAACAGATGCGGGTCAATTTTGTGCGCATCATCGTTTCAGCCGACTATGCGGCGCTACCGCCTGACAACCCGAATTATGTTGCTGAGTATATGCAAGAACTGGATAACGTGGTGCAATGGAGCACCATGCGTGGGATGGTGGTTGAGGTTGCCAATGCGCAGACCCGGACCTTTGCGACGGGATTACAGTTTGTTAAACAGCTTGCCGAACGCTATAAAAACAATCCCTACGTCTGGCTAGAGCCGATGAACGAGCCAAATTGCAGTCCTGACACCGGAAATGAAGCAAAATGTCAGGATTGGGGCTACTGGCAACAACAGCAGGTACGCTACATTCAAGCGATTCGCAATGCAGGGATGAACTCGCCTATTATTGTCAATACCATCGGCTGGTCCTGGGATCTCAGTCAGATCGGCTCTTACCCATTGCACGACAACAACATTATTTATGGTGCTCACCGCTACCCCAATCCTGCCACCCATTTCACCTTTAATGCTGCCGATCAGGCAAGTTGCGACACCATGTGGGCCAATCTCGCCGCACAATTTCCTATTATCGTTGATGAAGTGGGTGCAGAAAACAATAGACAGACGTATCTGGCCTGGGATCAAAAGTTCATTGATTATGTCGCTGCATGGGTCAACACGCGCGAGGGAGCCGGTGCGGTCGCCTTCGTCTATTACTGGTCCGACGGCAACAGTATGACTGAAGATAGTCAGCATGGCGTGCGCAATCAATGGGGCAACATCTTCTACGACCACTATTTAACGAAAGTTGGATAGTTATAAATAGCTTGCTCGTCTCATGCGTTCAACCTCATCACAGGCTCACCACAAATGGCGGTGGTGAAGCGCTCGACAAACTGCTCCAGCGAGAAATACGCTTCGGCCACGCGCTGGCCATTGCGGCCCAGCTCAGCGGCAAGTTGGGGATGCTGCAAGAGATAACGGATCGTTTCACGCAATGCCTGAGAATCGCCTGGAGCAACGTAGAGGCCCGTTGGCAGCGTTCCCAGCTCCTCAGCAATGCCCGGAACCGCGAGCAATCCAGGTATTTCCGCCCGGCGAGGATCGCGTACAACATCCGTCTGACCACGTATCCCGGAGACGATCACCGCCTTACCCATCGCCATTGCTTCCAGAATCGCTGTCACCCCCGCCTGAAAATCCGTCTCGTGTAGCGGCACAACGACAAAACGCGCCTCTGCATACAGGGTACGCAACGTTACAAAATCACATCCTGCCACAATTACATTGGCAGGCATCTGCGCCATACCAGCAGGCAAAGGAACCGAGCGTGCGTCGCCAGCAACGATGCGCAGCGCCACCGGCTCAGTGGCGACGGCCTCTATCAACGTCGCATAATCGCGAAACTCGCGCCCCACAACGCAGATGAGCGGCTCTCCCTCCCGCGCCTCCACACGCTCAAGCGGAGACCGCCAGAAGCACACATCGACAAAATAGGGCAGCATTGCTATGCGCTCAGCAGGTAGCACGCGGGTTGCCTGCTGATACTGCGCTGTGGAATGAACTATAAGTGTATTGATATGGCTGCTAGCACCAAACGAGAAGAACAGGCGTTTCTTGAGGGGAGTGAGATAATGCGCGAGGCTCACATGGCGCGGCTGTCCAGCAGCACTACCGGAAAGCTTGAGCAGCAGCGCCAGAGGTAGTCCGACCCCTTCGGTCGTGGTGTAGATGATATCATAGGCACGACGACGAGCAAAAGCGGTCCAGGCCAGCGCCATGCGCGTCCCCGCCAGCCGGGCAATCAAACGACCGGGCAGCGTTGCCAGCGCATCATCAAGATGCAAAACATCGGCGGCAAGCTCCTGCTGAAGCGCATAGTTGTCGATATGGGGCCGTTTGCCACACGCGATCTCCTCTTCGCTCATGGGAGAGCGCGATGCAGCAAGCACCAGCAGCACTCGCGGCTTCCCAGCACACATTTGACGAGTATATCTCTTCATTGTACCGTCTCCGCCTGGGTCTCAACGCGCGTCTGCCCCCTCTTCCGTATTGCACTATACAATGATAAATAATCTTCTCGCGGTATAGTTCCCAGCAGCGTTGAGACGAGAAGATAGACCGCCACCGCGATCGGTAAAATGGCGAAAATGTTTAAAAAGTGCAATGGCAGAATGGCCGCCACCATGACCAGACTGGCGAGTAGAGCCTTTGCAGCCACGCGCAGACTCCTCAACGGCAAGAGGTGTCGAGGCAGGCAATAGACCGAACAGACACAGACCAACATCTCCGTCAGCGCCGTAACGATAGCGGCACCAACATGCTGATAGAGCGGGATCAGGATCAGATTCAACGCCAGATTAAAGACGAGGGCCACAGCTGCAATCAACGGAATCTTTTTATCCTGTTTCTTGCCCAGCAAGACCGCCGATGCCACAAAGCTCATATAGCTAAAAACCAGGCCGGGAGCGAAGGCCCAGAGCGTCGGGATGGTATGATCGAACTCGGTTCTGGCGTAGAGAAACCCGATAATGTTCGAGGCCGTCACGATCAGAAGCATACAGATGGGAATACCACAAAAGAGCAAGAAATTTGTTGACTTCTCGATCGCCACCTTCAGCTCGTCATCTGCATTGGTGGAGAGTCGGGCGAAGATCGGGTACATAATGGTCATGATGACAATATTGGGCAGAAAATTCAGCGTCTCAATAATGCGTGTTCCCGCCCCGTACCAGCCGATAACATCGCTATTTGCCATAAAGGAGAGCAGTACGGTATCGATACGATAATAGCTAATCATCAGCACACCATAGATGAGAAACGGAATATTGGTGCGCACGATGCGTCGAATCAGAGCAGCATCAAAAATGAAGCGCCTCCCGACCAGGCGGAAGAACCAGACACCTTGCCAGCACATATTGGCGACCGACCCGACGAGCATCACCAGCGCCATCACCTCGACGCCATAGCCCAGTTTGAGCAGGAGAATGCCGATCAGAGCCGTCAATCCCTTCTCTAGAGCAACGCCGATGGCGGGAAACATTGTACGCTCAAAGGCGTAATGGATAGATGCGAACGTATTTGTCATGGCGGTACTGAGCAGAATGACGCCGCAGATCCCCACGAGCATCCGTACCTCCGGTGAATAACCGAAGAGCAGAGCCAGCAGGAGGGCCAGCAGAAAGAGTGCCAGCCAGACCACCAGTTTTACTATCAACACATTCCAGAAATACGCGAGCGCCTGTGCCGGTTCCTGCGCCACATCACGGACGATCTGATTGCCATATCCAGCGTCAACAGGGGTCCCGATCAAAAAGACAAAGGTGATCGCAAAGTAGAGTTCGCCGAACTTTGCCGCGCCCAGGAAGCGACCATATGCGATTGTTAAGAAGAGCGTCGAGGCCCAGGTAACGCACTGACCAACGAGCGAGATAATCGTATTATTCACCACTCTGCGGAAACCATCCATACATCAGTCCCTCTCTACTTGTAGTGACGATACAGGATGCAGATGCTGCTCCGCCAGCAGAGCCACAAATGCTGTAAAAGTAGAGCGCCGCTCATTGACCAGGACAGTTCGTTGTGCAATCACCTGCTCCTTCAATCGGAGACGCTCATTGAGCATAAATTGAACGCCATCAGCAATAGCTGTAGGAGTATTCTCGACATGAATGAAGCCCTGCGTAAAAAAGCGACGCATTTCCGGCCCATTCGACACCACAGCGGGCTGCTCAGCCACCAGAGCTTCGAAGGCACCACAGCTCAGGTCATGTGCTTCTCTGCTCAACACAACCAGCCCATCGACATTTTTCAGCAGCGCCGTATAGCAGCCACCGCGCAAGAAACCGGTCAGCCGCACGTTTGTGGGTACCTGCTCACGTAATGCTGGAGCAAGTTTGCCGGTCTCGCCGGTAAGATAGAACGTCACGTGGGGCAGAAGCCGCGCCGCCGCCAGAATTTCGCAGATCGGCTCAGTCGGGCTAAAAATGCTGATCACCGCCACGCGTGCCTCTCCCTCCGTGCCGATAGCGCTCACAGCAGGCTGCAAGCGCGGCAACCCATCGATCAGCAAAAAGCCTCTGACCTGCCAGCGCTTCAGCAGATGCAGCGCCGCCTCATCGGTCACGAGCGTTGCAACCGCGCCCCGACTCAACAGACGCAGCAGGGGCAGCGACCAGCGCCAGGAGGGATAGTGAAATGCTCCCGTGTGGCCGTCGATCACATAGGACACGTGGCGATCCATCAGACGGCTCTGTAGCCAGCACCAGAGGCTCACCACCAGAGGAGCGAAGATAGGTGGTGTCTGCACCAGCACCAGATCAGGCTGTTCGCGCTCCAGCATACGCCATGTCGTCCACCCCTGCATCAACCAGCGCAGAGGCTTCAACCAGACACGCTCCAGCCGGGACTCATAGTGAAAGCTGACCTGCCCTCCCAGCTCCTCCGCCAGCGTTCGCGCACGCGGCGAAAAGCTGGCCCAGACAACAACGATTACTTTCTCATGCATCGCTCAATGTCCCTCCTATTTCGTAGTCGCGCGACTTTATCGCGCCTGGGGTCCATTTGTGGAGGGACCAGCAGCACAGCGCGATAAAGTC
>JAICIM010000194.1 GCA_025928885.1 Ktedonobacteraceae bacterium
TTTATCGCGCCTGGTCCACCATTCTCAAAGGGACTACCAGGCGCGATAAAGTCGCGCAACTACGACATACCTGCATGCTTGCACACTTTCTCTCTCCTATGATATACTTACCGTGACAAAGTGTGTCTCTGCCAGGCACTTTTTAGCATACGGCCAACCGTAGAAAGGCGTCCGACATGGTTCTTAGGAGCGATGAGCTACATCGGAACTTACAACACCTCAATGGTATGCTGACAACACACGAGGCAGCCAAACAACTCGATCTCAGTTATTGGCACTTTATGCACCTGGTCGAAGCGGGCCGCATACCAGGTATACGCGTCGTGGATCGATGGCTCTTCTCGCCGGACGATTTATCTGAGTATAGACGCAGCAAATATGGTGAGCTAGAGGATCTCGCGCACGCCGCACTCAATGATCCAGCCATAGGTCTCACCGAGAAGCAGGAAACCATCTGTCGTTATCTACTCAATAATGAACGCCCCTCCGAAATCGCCCGTAAACTCCAGCAGTCCCGACAAGCAGTTCACTCACAAATCTCTCTGATCCGCGAAAAAGTCTCACGCGCTCTGGCAACACCTGAAAGCATTACTCCACCCTCCCGCCGTACGTCTCGCAGCAAACGCGGGCCTATCCCACTTCCATCCAAAGGCAGGGCTTAATATGCCTGATCCACTCTAACTACTCGTATCAGCACAAACCCGCTGAGCGCTATAGCAGCGATGGCACAATAGAGGGCGCTAGCTCAGGAAGATGCTCCGCCAGCGCACGCAACAGGCCAAAACAGCCCGCTAACATCATATCTCCACAAGGAGTCGCGTTATATGGCTGAAGGGGAGAGCCGTTCAATAGAGCACGCCGTGGCCCCGTGACCGACAGGAACGGAAACGCTCGCTCTTTCGCAGCCGGTTGCCGCAAGATTAACGCGCCGTGTCCACTATCCTGAAATACCTCGTTGTTGCTCAATGTGCCAGCTGCCAGTTTGAGCAACAACTCTTCGAGCCGCGCTTTGCTGATCTCTCCGGTATGATGCTCAAAAACGCCCGTAATCTGCCCCTCCTCAAGATGACATGCCAGCGTATGAAAATTGCCAATATTGCAGAGGATACATTCGCGCTGCTGCCGCACATGCGGATCTTCCAGCGCCCCCACCGTTGCCGCCGAACCGGTATCCATCAACAACAGCGGTGCCGAGAGATCCGAGCCGCTCTCCTGCAAATAACGCTTCGCACTGCTGGTGATCGCCTGTAAGCGTGTAAGCGTTGGTGGCACATCCCGAGCAAGATAGGCAAACGCGCTGGGAACAGGGTTTCTCTTGAGTGTCTCTGCGATAAAATCAAAGCGGAAGCGCCGATCGCTGTATCCAGGAGGGGCCGCGCCATGATCAAAGGCAGCTATCGCCAGGGCATCGACGCGCACATCTACGTCAAACGCTCTCAATGCCGCGATTATCGCACGCGCATCGAAATCCTGTAGCTCAAGGGCGAGGAGCGCTGGATCTTCTGCACGTCGCCGCGCCTCCTCATCAGAGACGATCTCAAACCCCATCTGTTCCACCGCGCTCAAATCATCGTCAAAGGTGCGTCCGGCCTCAGCGGTTACTGCAACGGGATAGCCGGCCAGGGCATGATCGCGGGCTGCCCAGTGACAGGGACCACCACCCATTGTAACGCCGGTCAGCAACAGCGGTCGCCCTTCCTGCGTGGCGCGTTTGATGCGTTCGGCAATAATCACGGTTGGCGAGGGCATCACCAGCTTAAAACAATTCTCGATCTCTTTGCCGCTCTCAAACAGCAAGATATCCTGCGTCCCGGTGCCAACATCCACGGTCAAGATACGTACAGGCGATGACATAACTACAGCACTCCCCCAACAAAAATATGTTCTATTGCATCATTCTATCATATCCTATACGGGAACTTTTGGCCTGCGCTCATCGTCTCTTCTCTAGAAAGGCAGTCCCAGGAAAGCAGCAGAAAGCAAAACCATGTCAGAACAGAACACACCGAACTTCTTCCATAGATTGCTCACGAGACGTGTAGCAGTGGTCAGCGCAATCCTTGTTTGCATCGTATTACTAGTAATTACGGCAATAAATCGATCAGCTATGGCAGGAAGTACAATGCAACAAAAAGACAACGTGCTGGCAGTCATTACCAACTCCGGCTCCACCAACACGCCAGCCTCGACACTCACGCTCTATCAGGACGGCAGCGCAGTCCTGGCCTATCAAAAGGGAAAAAGCGCGGCCCGGTTTACCGGCTTTCACGATCAGACCTTTTCGGCAGGCACGTTTGCCAGCAATAAATTAGCCACGCTGCTGGCGAAAATCCAGGATGTGAGCACCATTCCCGATCATGGATGCCTGAAATCGGCCTCATTTGGCTCGACCACAACCATCACCTTCCAGGGCAAGACGAGCGGCGACCTCACCTGTCTCTCAAAAGAGGACACGTCTCTCTTCCTTGATCTCAAGCACCAGGTCCAGACCATGCACAAGCATATCCAGAACTCAACATCTTCTTTCCTCTAACTTCTGGCACAGACAAGCAGGGAAAAGATCTACATTTTTAACGGCTGGCATCTTTTCCCTCCTGCGCTCCGAGACCGATCAAATACACGATCATCGATTTTAACAGAGAGTATTCTAGGAATAGATGATCGTTCACACACCTTTCCCTTGCTCAATATATCTCATTAGGGGAAAGGTATGTGTTTTGTAGGCAGAAAAGGCAGCGCAGAAAGAGAAAAAAATGGCAACACAAACAGGCTGGACAACGAACGCAGCATTCGAGGAACAGATTGATATTGCTGCTCGTCCGGGAAGAATTTTCGCAATCCTCGACGATCCACGCAATGTTCCACTGCTCATCCCTGAGATCAGCAATGTAGAGCCTTCCGGTAACGATGTCTATAAGGCAGTGTATACCGTAAAGGTGCTAGGACTCGTTCCGCTCAACTTCTCCCTGACCTATAATGTGGCTGGTGATCGCTATCCAGAACAGGTCACACTTTATTTTCATGGGAACGTAGAGGGTATGATCCGTTGGATGCTCACCTCTAATGGCAATAATACCCATGTCGTTGCGCATGCCGACTATAAGTTTGCCCGTCAGATCGTTGATGATGTCCTCAAAAATAACGTTCCCAATGGTGGCCCTCTGGGTGGCTTCATGCAAGGTATGGCCGGCATTGCAGGCGGTGCCAGTAGCCAGCTCGATCTCGTTCTGGAGAGCATATTCACCAAGAGCCGCGATGATGTCAGACAAGCGCTGAAAAATCTGAAAGCGAGGAGCGAGGGCATCTAATCTTGCTTACAAGTTAGAGCCGGGAATTTTCATACCAACCGGATAAAAAGCAACGCCAGGCATCTTGAACATTCAAGGTGCCTGGCGTTGCTTCTGGCAAGTACCATCTGCAGAGATAGAGTCAATTAAGCGAGTTGCAACGTACTTACAATTGATATGCTAAAAAAATACTTGTATACAGATGAGGAAACATGATGGTACAGGATCAAGCAAACATTGCCTCTCAACTGAGAGGAGGCTACCAGCCTATCGAAAATTACGCGGTTATCGGCGACCTGCACACCGTCGCCCTGGTTGGGATGAATGGCTCGATCGATTGGTGTTGCCTGCCGCGTTTCGATTCGCCCAGCGTCTTTGGCTCCCTGCTCGATGCCGGAAAGGGCGGCTTTTTTCGGATTGCCCCCCCTGATACCCCTGGCTTGCGACAAAAACAATTGTATCTTCCACAAACCAATATTTTAATTACGCGTTTTCTCACCGTTGACGGGGTGGCCGAAGTCACCGACTTTATGCCCATCAAACAGGAGAGAAGCCATACCCATCAGCACCATATCGTCCGCTCGGTCTCGGTGGTGCGTGGCTCGCTCTCGTTCGAGATGGTCTGTCGCCCCGCCTTCAACTACGCCCGCGACACCCATACAGTTGAGGTTACAGGTGAGATTGTTCGCTTCCATAGCGATGGTCTCTGCCTGGCGCTGGTCTCGTCTGTTCCCGTTGAAGAAGATGGCGAGGGCGGCGTACGCGCCCATTTTACGCTGCATCAGGGCCAGTCGGCCCGCTTTATTCTAGAGAGCGCCAAAGAACACGATATTGCACCATCCGATCATTCAGAGGGGCGCTACCACGAAGACTTTCAGAGAACGCGCCACTTCTGGCAACACTGGGTCTCACAATGCCAGTATCGTGGTCGCTGGCGAGAAATGGTCGAGCGCTCGGCTCTGGTCTTAAAGCTGCTCACCTATGCGCCAACTGGGGCCATCGTGGCAGCTCCCACCACCAGCCTGCCGGAGACGCTCGGTGGCAACCGCAACTGGGATTATCGCTATACCTGGCTGCGCGATGCCGCCTTCACGCTCTACAGCCTGCTCATCCTCGGCTTTACGCAAGAGGCCGAAGCATTCATGGGCTGGCTCGACGCGCGTTGCCACGAACTCAAGGACAATGGCACGCTCCAGCCGATGTATACCATCGATGGCAAGCACGATCTGACTGAGATGACGCTCGATCATCTTGAAGGCTATCGGCAGAGCAGGCCGGTACGCATCGGCAATGAAGCCTATCGGCAGAAGCAGCTTGATATCTACGGCGAACTGATGGATGCCATCTACATCTACAACCGCTACGACGCCATCTCCTATGATCTCTGGCAAAACCTGCGCCGCCTGCTGGACTGGCTCAACGACCACTGGCAGGAACCAGATGAGGGTATCTGGGAGGTGCGCGGCGGCCCCAAGCAATTCGTCCACTCGCGCCTGATGAGCTGGGTCGCCTTCGATCGCGCCCTGCGCCTATCTCGCCATCGCGGCCTGCCAGCCCCGGTTGCCAAATGGACGCAGACCAGCGCCGACATCTACGAGCAGATTATGACACAGGGATGGAACAACCAGAAGCACAGCTTTGTGCAATATTATGGCAGCGATGCCGTCGATGCGAGCGCACTGCTCATGGTGATTACGCGCTTTGCCGGACCGACCGATCCGCGCACCCTGCAAACAATCGATCGGATTCAGCAAGAGCTGTCCACCGATTCGCTCGTGCACCGCTATAATCCAACCGCCGCCGCCAATGATGGGTTGGGCAGCATTGAGGGTACTTTTAGCCCGTGCAGTTTCTGGCTGGCGGAAAGCCTGGCCCGCGCTGGTCGCCTGGACGATGCCCGTTTAATGCTGGAAAAAATGCTGACCTATGGCAACCATGTCGGCCTCTATGCAGAAGAAATCGGCCCGACAGGCGAGGCGCTAGGCAACTATCCCCAGGCGTTCACCCATCTCTCGCTCATCACAGCCTGCTACAATATCGATCAGGCTTTGAATAAATCGCGGCCTGCGGACGCACTAAACAACCTGGGACAATGATAAGCATTTTAGACAAGATGCACTCTTTGTCGCGCTCCGCAAATCTCACCCCATTGGGGTGAGCTACTCGACGAAACGCGCATTTTGTCGTACAATAGTGGAGGATTAATTTACCAGCATCCTGCGGAATGCTGGCTTGTTTCATATGCATTGAATGATCTACGACATCGTTGTTGTCATCCCTCCTTGCACCAGGCATCATCCCTGTACGTCGCAAAAATATGCAGGGGCGCGATAGCTGTATGCTCCTGGCTGGTAGATTGTGCCATTCTGTCAGGGAGGACAAAAAAATGGAATGTGCTGGCAATAAACCGGCCAAATGAAGAAAAGAACGCAAAAGCTGCAATGTGAATGACCGTCAGGAGATGGTCAATTAAGGAGATTACACTACACAATGCTACAGGCTGAACAGGCTCTCCAAATGGATTCAAAAGTGGTTGAAAGAACAGATATCAGGAATGTTGCAATTATCGCGCACGTCGATCATGGCAAAACGACGCTGGTTGATGGCTTGCTCAAACAAAGCCATATCTTCCGCGAAAACCAGCAGGTCGGCGAGTTGATTATGGACACCAACGATCAGGAACGTGAGCGCGGCATTACTATTCTCGCTAAAAATACTGCTATCAATTATCGCGGGATCAAAATTAATATTATCGACACACCTGGACATGCTGACTTTGGTGGCGAGGTCGAGCGCGTCCTCAATATGGCCGACGGCTGCATCCTGCTCGTGGACGCGGTTGAAGGTCCAATGCCACAAACACGCTTCGTGCTGCAAAAAGCGCTGCAACTCGACTTACAGCCAATCGTCGTCATCAATAAAATCGACCGTCGCGACGCCCGCATCGATCAGGTGCTGGAGTGGACGCAGGACCTCTTTTTAGAGCTGGCGACCTCGGACAGCCATCTCGACTTCCCGGTTCTCTATGCCATCGGTCGCGAGGGGGTCGCCATGTACCATCCCGGCGACGAGCAACGCGATCTGCAACCGCTCTTCGATACGATCGTCAAGACGATTCCGGCTCCGAAAGTCGATGTCGATGCCCCGCTGCAAATGCTGGTGGCCGCGCTCGACTACGACGATTACAAGGGCAAATACGCCATTGGCCGTATCATACGTGGACGCATCGCGCCGAACAGCGTCGTCGCACGCATCAATCGCGAGGGCCAGGTTTCGCGCCAGAAGGTCAACCTGGTTATGGCCTATAAAGGGTTACAACGAGCCGAAGTTGACGAAGCGCTGGCTGGCGATATCGTCGCGCTGACCGGCATTGCCGACGCCAACATTGGCGAGACCATCGCCGATATCGATCATCCCGAAGCGCTACCCGCCATCGCCATCTCAGAGCCAACGCTCAAGATGACCTTCGGCGTCAATACCAGTCCGTTCGCGGGCCGCGAAGGCAAATTCCCAACCTCGCGCCAACTCCGCGCCCGGCTCTATCGCGAACTGGAAACCAACGTGAGCCTGCGCGTTGAGGATGGCAATACGCCCGACGAATTCATCGTCTCAGGGCGCGGTGAGCTGCATCTCTCCGTCCTGATCGAAACGATGCGTCGCGAAGGATACGAGCTTCAAGTCTCGCGGCCAGAGGTCATCACGCGCATGGACGACAACGGCCATGTGCTGGAGCCAATTGAGCATCTGGTCATCGACACCAAAGATAGCTACATCGGCGTCTTGACCGAAACGCTCGCCACACGCAAAGCTCAGCTCGCCAATATGACCAGCGACGGACTCGGCAACGTGCGCCTGGAATATACCATTCCGACGCGTGGACTGATCGGTTTCCGCAACGCCTTCCTGACGCTGACCCAGGGGAACGGAGCCATGAGCAGCATGCTGATCGAGTTTCGGCCCTGGCTGGGCAAGATCGGCACAAACCGCATGGGCGCACTGATCGCTTCAGAGGCTGGAGCCGCCGTGACCTATGGCCTCAACAACGCCCAACAGCGCGGCGACACCTTTATCGAGCCGGGTACTCCTGTCTACGAAGGCATGATCGTCGGCCTCAATAGCCGTCCGGCGGATATGGCCGTGAATGTCTGCAAAGAAAAGCAGAAAACAAATATTCGTTCGTCTACGTCGGATATCTCCGTGCGCCTGACTCCACCCATCTTGATGAGTCTGGAGCAGTCGCTTGACTTTATCAACAACGACGAACTGGTGGAGGTCACGCCACAAAATATTCGCCTGCGCAAGCGCTACCTGACGCAGCACGAACGCTCCCGCATGCGCGAACAGGATTAACTCTCGTGTTTTAATGAAAAATCTAAAAAGTCCGTGATTGCGTAATAAATCATGCAATCACGGACTTTTTAGATTTTTAATTAGAAAATGCCCTTTAAGGCTCGGTCATCTCATCGCGCTCCTCAAGCTCGGAGAGCAGCACGAGTTCATCATAGACATCACGGCACGACGAGCAACTGCTGAGATGGATAGAGACCTCCAACATCTCAACTTCTGATAGCTCGACAAGTGGATATTCAGGGCGCCTGGCCTCATAGTACTCGGGAAGACGACGAGAGCATAAATCGCAGGTGAGAGCGGAATCTATAGCCAGAGCTTCGGCAAGCTGAACCACTTTGTCATGGCAAACAGGGCAGGTATGAATATGAGCGGAGAGAGCGCTTCTGGAGACCGAAGCCTTCCCGTTCTCCCAGCCATCGATATTCAAAAGGTGGAGCAGCGTTTCACATCTCATTGTGCTTCTTTAATCGAAAAGAGAGTGCGACCTCATGCTATGCCTATAGGTACAACTGTACACTATTCGGCGAGTAAGCGCAAGGTTTTTATCACTTCTGGCTGATTCCGCAACATTTTCAATGCACGATGCCGCCAGAGGTAAATATCCTGCACCTGCACCTCAAGTCGTCGAGCCAACTCCTTTTCATCAATTTCTACAATATACGTATAGAGCAACACTTGCTGATAACGCTTATTGCGCATACCCAGAATAACCTCTGTGAGCTTCTGCTGCAACTCGATCATCAGCAAATGCCGCAATGGATCGTTATTGATATCTACGAGTTGCTCGCTGAAAAGTTCCGGTCCATCGTCAAGCGATACATTTTCCTCTTGCTGTCGCTTGAGCAGAAAAGCATGAGCCTGACGCAGCAAAATAACCTGGGTCCACTTCAGGAAAGAGGCGGGATCATCCGGTCCAGACCCCTCATGCAAGCCGCTGAGATGCAACTGCTCCAGCGTTTGATGCAGCACATCTTCCAACGCATGAGTACGATGATGCAATATAGCTGCATAGCGTGTATGCAAGAGTGACCGTTCCAGATAACGTCTCAAATTGGCAAACGCACGATTGCGCTGTTCACGATCAGATGAGCGCCAGGCACTGCATAGCTCACGGCTACAAATACGTACGGCTATCCGTGTCAGCACAGCATGTGAGGGTTGTACTCCCTGCGCATCCTGCGCTCCCAACCGTTCCCACTCGACAACCATCTTCTCGGCCAATACCTCCGCGCTCAAGAGATCCTGCGCATACAAATAAATTGCTCGCTCCGCGAGGGCATGACATCTAGCATGGAAGTCGTCACGTTGTGTACTCATACTGTACTCTTCCGCTTCCTATATTTCCATATCTCGTCTCTATTACGTCCTTATGCACCCTTATGGAAATTTCTGTTCCTAACCTATATGACGATGTTGTCTTCCCTTCCCAAAATCGCCTCAATTTTTGCAAGTTTTGGCAGAGAATTACACACCTCTCAACATAGATGGGCCATAGTTCCCACCTTTAAACGGCTTTTACAGCACCTGGAAAGGAACACACGCATCATGGCAGTATCACGACAGAGGGCAGCTTTTCTCATTGTGTTGGTCTTCATCCTTAGCACCATTTTCAATAGTATTCTCATCAAATACAATGAACGTGGAAACGCTTTCTCCATCCAATATCCCGTTCATACGGGCATCAGCATGCCCTATCAGCATCCTCAATTCTGCCCGCCTCCGCCATTTGACTGCTAGCCACTGCGCCACCGGAAAGTAGCGCTGGAGGTCATGCTGCTCTAGCAACAGAGGCAAAAAAGTTGTAAGATAGAGCTACTGGCCTGACTGGAGTCATTGGTTGAGAAATGACGCCCTGTTGCAAGGCTCTTGCGTAAACAGGGCGTGTCTGTATTCTCACTAGCTGAAATCGCAGGATAGAACATCAACAATGGCAGATCAAGTAACCTTCTATACAAAAGCAGGGTGTCATCTCTGTGAGGACGCCAGAGACATGCTCGATGATATCGCGGTTCAAGTCCCTTTCGAGCTAACGGAGATCGATATTCGCAAAGATCTCACGCTCTTTGAACAATATCGTTATCGCATTCCCGTCGTCGTTCTCAACGAAACCATTGTGGCTGAAGGACGTATAGACTATAGCGACCTGGCGAATGCGTTTCATCTCTCATAAAGGAAAAAGCATATGGCGACACAGGAACTCTATCCATCCAATCAGCAACAACCAGCGTTGGTTCCAGCAGCTCAGGCCGTCCGGGGCAAGCGAGGGTTTGAGCGCTTTGCCTATCGTGCCGGCGAATTCTTAACGGACCACTGGGCCAACATCATTACCTGGGGGCTGGGGCTGCTCGTGTTTACCGCCATAGCGATTCCGTTCCTGTCGTTCTTCGGACTGGAAGACCTCTCAAAACAGCTCTTCTATTCGCTCCACTATGTCTGCGCTCAGATACCATCGCATTCGTTCTATATCTTCGGACATCAGCTCGGCCTCTGCGAGCGCAACTTCTCCATCTATACCTCGATGTTCCTGGGAAGCCTCATCTTTGTCCTGAGCAAAAAGCGGCTGCCCGGTATCCCCTGGTGGGTCTGGATACTGATGATGCTCCCCATTGCGTGGGACGGCATTACACAGATGTTCGGCTGGCGCGAAAGCACCTGGATATTGCGCGTGATCACCGGCACCCTCTTTGGCGTCGGCAACATCTGGTTCGCGCTGCCCCTGATGCAGAAAAGCCTGCTGGAGACCACACCTCCACCCAACTACGTGCCGCTGCCCAGACCATCTACCCAGAAGCACTAATGAAGAAGGTCGTGGTCGGACGATAATGCGCGTTCATAAAATAACCTGGGAAGGTAGGTCGTAGCCGCGGGGGGGTATAGAAGGAGAGAACAAACAGCGAGAAAAGAAAGAACCCAACGAAAAATATCAAAGAATACTAAAAAAAAGAGAAATAAAGAGGGACAAGTAAAAAAAAGACAACAAAAAGATAAA
>JAICIM010000721.1 GCA_025928885.1 Ktedonobacteraceae bacterium
GATCTCGGAGTCGGGGCCACAGGGGCCGGAGGCTCCCGGAGGTCCCCACCAGTTGTCGTCCAGGCGCACAATCGCTTCATCGGCGAAGCCTGCGATCTCATGCCAGTATTGCGGGGCCTCGTTGTCGGCTGGATGGACGGTTGGGTGCAGACGGTCAGCGGGCAGCTTGACGACCTGCGTGAGAAACTCCCAGGCAAATATGATGGCCTCGCGTTTAAAGTAATCGGCTACGGAGAAGTTGCCCAGCATCTCAAAGAAGGTGAGGGTGCGCTGGTTCCCGACTATATCGATATCGGTTGTACGGAAGCACTTCTGCGCCGAGGTGAGCCGAATGGCAGGAGGGGTTTCACGTCCCAGGAAGTAAGGAATCATCTGCTGCATACCGGCGGTCGTGAGCAGGACCGTCGGATCGTTGCGGGGGACGAGCGAAGAACTGGGGACCTTGAGATGACCCTTGCTCGCAAAGTAATCGAGAAAACGCGCTCGAATTTCAGTACCGGTAAGCACAATATCTACAGACACAGCATCCTCCTCAAACTATAGGGCATCGTCGTATCAACGATGCCCCGACAGTGGGGTCTCGAAACCCGCCTGACCATTTCTATTAAAAATGAAACATTTGCGGTGCAAACATTGTATAGCAAGGAATGCTCAACAACAGCATTCTCTAATATGTTGTATGATAAACCCTGGCATGCAAATCCATGTAAATCATGATACGCGTACTCCGCCTATGCGCTAAACGGCGTATATATGTATGCGCATTATATCAAAGGAGGGATAGCATCGCAATGGAGAGCGCTTCGATGAGTGGAAGGCGAAAAGATCCACCGGCTATTATTGTACCACAACGGTCTCTTGTGGTACTGAGCGGCCCGGCGGGCGCAGGCAAAAGTACTTTTGCTTTGCGCATTGTGCAAAGCCATAGCGACGAAGGTTTCCGACCCTCGATGGTTGTCTCCTCAGATCAGTGCCGTGTGCTGGTAAGCGATGATGAGAACAATCAGCAGGCGAATCGCGATACCTTTGATCTTTTTCATTACATCATTTATAAGCGTATGTTGCAAGACCGCTTTACCATTGCGGATAGTACGGCGCTTCAGCCGGAGGCACGGCGGCGTCTGCTTGCGCTGGCCGCCCGCAACAACTATTATACCTGCCTGTTCATCTTCAATATTCCTCCCGAAATCTGCGCCCACCGCGACAAACAGCGCAATCGCCTGGTTGGTGAACAGGTGATCACTTTCCACAATGGCCTGCTCCAACGTGTGATGCAGGAAGCTCCTGGCGAGGGCTGGAACCAGATGCATATTTTGCGCGATGAAGATCTTTTCGCGCAGATAGAAATTACGCACAACTCATGATACAATGCCAGTAAGTGTTGCTCGTCATGGCTTTGAAAATTGCCTCTGAAATGCGTTTTCTTTAGTAGATGTTGCTGTCTGAGAGAAGAGAGTGGGGAAGAAAACCATGCAGCATATGCAGCTGAATCAGCGGGGACGCAGGCCCGACGACTTTCGCCTGTACAATGAAAATACCGAACCGGTGTTCCCAACAGTGACCGCGCCTTTTCCCGCCAACCAGTTGTTGTTGCGCGAACCCTGGTGGAAACGCTTCTTGCGCGGCGTTGGCCTGTTTTTTGCCACCGTGATTCGCAAGATCAATCAATTGCTGGCGCTGGCTCTGCTGGTGGCCCTGGTCCTGCTTGCCACGCGCTTTTTGCTGACGTTCTTTGCGCTCAAAACCAGCCTGTTTGCCCAATGGATGTACTGGTTGAGCGAACCGCTGATCCTGCCGTTTAACAATTTTCTCCCCACTCTGCCCTATGATGGCTATCTTATCGATGCCTCTACGCTCGTTGCCATCATCGCCTATACGGTGGTAATTCTGCTGGCTCGCCAGTTTCTCAAGCTCTTCCTGCCCCGCAGTATGCGCTAGGATCGCTTTCAATGTACGTGATCATATAATGATGGCGCGGCGAAGTGAGCTGTGACTTCGCTGGATGCATTGAATATATGCGCACTCGTGAAAGGGCATTTCTCTCATTATGAATACACGAGCAATCTGGAAGCGACCAGACCTGCAATTTCCTCAGCCGTTTGATACCATTTTTTTCGACGTGGATGGCGTTCTGATCAAAACACTCGACTCGTTTCACGCAACCGATATCGCGGTGGCTGAATACGTTGTAAGCAAACTGCACGGCCTGGATTGGGGGCAGTATCCAGGGATTACGCTACACGATGTCGATTTGTTTAAACAGGCGGGCGGCTACAATAACGATTGGGACATGTGCTATCTGCTGGCCTCGCTGTTTACGGCCCGGTTGCGCGAGTGGAAGGGGACGCCGCTGGCCGAACGGAGCAGCGCCGAATGGGCCGCGCTGGAGCGTGAGGCGCATCTGCAAGGACATGGTGGGCGCGAGTGGGTCGATGCAACGATTCCGGCCAACGCCCGCCTCGATTATGGCATGATTGGCGACCTCTATCATGAATATTACTGGGGAGCCGACGAGCTACGCAAGCGCTTTGGACGCGAACCGTATTATTTGCCAGAGGCAAAGGGGCTTGTGCATAACGAAGAGATGCTTTACTCACCCGATTTCCCGCGCAAACTGCGGGCCGCTGGCATTCAACATCTCGGCATGATTACGGGCCGCGTCGGGGCAGAGGTTGATAGCGCTCTGGAGCGTATGGAGGCGTACAGCGGCGAACGCTGGTGGGATGTGATCATCCCTGCCGATATTTGTGCCAAGCCCGATCCGCGTGCCTTGCGCCTGGCCATCGATCGGGTGGGAGCTGGCGGCGGTCTGTATATTGGCGATACCGCCGACGATCACGGCTTGATCCTCAACTATCAGGCCGTCAGAGTTGATGGGGAGCCGGGGATGCTCGTTGCGATGCTGGTATCAGAAAACGAGGTCGCGCTCTATCAGCAGCGAGGAAGCGACTTTATCGTGGGATCGGTTGAAGATCTACTATGGTGTTTGCCTGAAGGAGTGAAATAAGGTTCGATTGTTGTGGTGTGGGAGTGGGGCTGGTGGC
>JAICIM010000374.1 GCA_025928885.1 Ktedonobacteraceae bacterium
ACAGGTGGACTCTGTACCGACCAGCGCACCGGCCACATTAAAACCATTTTCTGGCAATAGTTCGTCGAGGTTGTAGCCTGAGACACGGCGCGGAATCTTAGGATAGCGCTTGCGGATCAGATCGGCATAGGTATCACGCAACTTCTTGAGCTTCGCATAGATCTCGCCACGCCTGCCGCCCTCGCGAATAATGCGCTCAAGCTCCTCATCGCTGGTCTTGCCTACGCGCATACGCAGCCCATCATAGGTCAAGATTTCCAGCGAATCTATGTTGTCGGAGGTCTTGCCCGCCATCAGGGCATGCACACCGCACGAATTGTTGCCGATCATGCCGCCAAGCGTGCAGTGATTGTGAGTGGCGGGATCGGGTCCGAAGGTGAGATGATACTGTTCCGCCGCATTGCGCAGATGATCGAGGATCAGGCCGGGCTGCACGCGGGCGCGTTGCAGCTTATGGTCCAGTTCAATGATATTATTCATATATTTGGACATATCCAGCACGACCGCCACATTGCAGCACTGGCCCGCGAGACTCGTGCCGCCACCACGCGCAAGCAGCGGCACGGCGTACTGACGACAGACAGCCACCGCAGCGATCACATCGTCGGCATCCTGCGGAATCACCACCCCGATTGGCACCTGACGATAGTTCGAGGCATCGGTGGTGTAGATAGCCCGACTGCCCTCGTCAAAGCGCACCTCGCCGCGCACTTCTGCCCGCAAATCCCGTTCCAACGCCTCCACATCAATCTCAATCTTCGTCATCGGTACGCTATGCACGTTGCTATTCTGCACAAACGTCTGTGCATTTTCATTGAGAACCACAACCTGTTTCACCGGATCATCTTCTTTCCGTTAGCACAATACAATACCCTGCAAACATTATGAGACGGCATAAGCAGCCGCATCAGAGCGCTTGAACTCAAGCCCCATGCCCGGACGCGTGAGATCGGGATGCAACGCCCCCTCAATGGGGGTCAGTACTCCGTCGAAGAAGAGGTGTTCGATGCGGACATGATCGTGAAAGTATTCCATATGCCGAAAGTTTGGCACCGCGCAACAGGGGTGTACATGCAGAGCTGGCCCGCAATGCGACGAGAGTTGCAGCGAACGCGCCTCGCAGAGCGCTCCAACCGCCATGAAGCCGGTAATGCCAGCACAGCGCGTGGCGTCGGCCTGAAGCACATCGACCGCCTCTGCCTCCAGCATGCGCCGGAAGTACCAGAGATCGTAGCCGTACTCGCCAGCCGCAATATCCATCCCCGCCGGAGCCTGATCGCGAATCAGGTGCAACCCTGCCAGATCATCGGAAGAAACTGGCTCCTCAAACCAGGTGACGCCCGAATCAGCTGTGAAGATGCGGGCCAGTGCTAGCGCCTCTTTCCGGCTATAGGCACCGTTGGCATCGACAAAGAGTTCCGCGTCGGGACCAATCGCTTCACGTGCCTGAGCCACGCGGCGCGGATCATCGTCCGGGTGCCGCCCGATCTTCATTTTGACGCGACCAATCCCCTGAGCCACCCAGCCGCCAAGCTGTGATTGCAACTGTTCGCGCGAATACGAGGTAAACCCGCCGCTGCCATAAACCGGAGCGCTCTCACGCATCTGGCCCAGCAGCGTCACCAACGGCAAATCAAGCAGCCGCGCCTTCAGGTCCCAGAGTGAGGCATCCACGGCTGCAATTGCCATCGAGCTGATGCCGGGGCGGCCAAGATTGCGAATCGCCTGCACCATCTGCTTCCAGATACCCGGCACCGCCATCGCATCCTGACCAACAACAATCTCTTTGAGCATCTCATCGATCAGTTTAGCGGTGGCAGTATCGGCATAGGTATAGCCGACACTGCGCTTCCCACCTGCGCTGGCCTCTACCAGCACTATCGTCGTCTTATCCCAGGTATAGGTGCCGTCCGACTCAGGAAAATCGGTCGGCACCGTATACGCTGAGACATCAAGTCGCTCAATGGGAACGCCTTTGTTCCCAAAACGTGTCTCAGCCATCATTATCGCCCCTTCTCTCCTAAGCCGGGGACGATCCCTTCCACCAGGCTCTTCACCGACTCCTTAATAATCCCACCCTCATCGGGGTCCATATGTAACAGAGCGGTGCTATAGTTCTTGACCTGCTCAAAGGTGATATGCGGCGGCAGCGTCGGCACGTTCGGATCGGTCGAGACATCGATCAGGACAGGGCGATTGGCAGCCAGCGCGGCATCGATAGCGGGTCCCACATCCTCTGGCCTCTCGACGCGAATGCCCTGAAAGCCCAGCGAATCGGCATAGGCAGCATAGGCCACATTTGGGATGCTCTGCGTGGTCGGAAGCTTGGGATCGCCCGCTTCAATGCGCTGCTCCCATGTGACCTGATTGAGATCCTCGTTGTTATACACAATAAAGATGATGCGCGGATCGCTCCATTCCTGCCAGTACTTCTTCACGGTGATCAGCTCGTTCATACCGTTCATCTGGAACGCGCCATCGCCAGTAAGCGCAATCGGCACACGATCGGGATAGGCGAACTTGGCAGCGATCGCATACGGCACGGCGGCACCGAGCGAGGCCAGGCTGCCTGAAACCGACCCCTTCATGCCCTCACGCATCTTAATGCTGCGGCCATACCAGTTGGCGGTCGTTCCTGAATCGGCGCTCACGATCGCTTTATCGGGCAGGCGCGGCGAAAGTTCCCAGGTGACATACTCAGGATTGATCGGATCAGCGCCCTCTTTGGCACGTGCCTCCACGACCTTCCACCAGTCGCGAATCTCGGACTCGATCTTCTTGCGCCACGAACGATCCTCTTTCCGCCTGAGCAGCGGGATCAGCGCTCGTAACGATTGCACGCTATCGCCGATCAGGTTCAACTCCATTGGATAGCGAATACCGAGCATGCGCGGATCTATATCGATCTGGATGCCGCGTGCCTGCCCCTCTTTCGGCAAAAACTCGGAATAGGGGAAGCTGGACCCGACCATCAACAGGGTGTCGCACTCCATCATCATGTTCCAGCTTGGCGTGGTTCCCAACAGGCCGAGACCACCCGTGACGAAGGGCAGATCGTCTGGTAGCGCCGCCTTCCCCAGCAGGGCTTTTGCCACACCGCAGCCCAGCAGATCGGCAACCTGCGTCACCTCCGGGCCTGCATCCATTGCCCCAGCTCCAATCAGGATCGACACCTTCTTCCCGGCGTTGAGAATATCGGCAGCTTTTTGCAGATCTTCGCTCTTAGGAACTGTGTACGGATATAAGTAGCCAATGCTGGTATGCACAGTGTTGTGCTTGTGTGGTGGCTTCTCGACGGCATCAAGATCCTGCACATCCTTCGGCATGATAATACATGTCACCGTCCGCTCGGCCAGAGCAATGCGGCAGGCCCGGTCTATCAATTGCCTCATCTGTACCGCATCTGTGCATGTATGGACGTACTCACCAGCAACGTCTTTAAACAAATTCATCAGATCAACTTCTTGCTGGTAGTTGCCACCGAGCGCGGTCCGAGCAGATTGTCCCACGATGGCAAGGACGGGCTGGTGATCCATTTTGGCATCGTACAGGCCGTTGAGCAGGTGGATCGCGCCCGGTCCCGACGTTGCCATACAAACGCCAAGCTCGCCGGTAAACTTCGCATGCCCGGAGGCCATAAAAGCTGCCATCTCTTCATGGCGAACCTGGACAAAGTGAAAGAGATCGGGATGGCGCTCCATAGCGCTCATGATGCCGAGAATACCATCACCGGGATACCCAAAGATACGTTTGACTCCCCATGCTGAGAGTCGTTTCAAAAGAAAATCGCTAACTGTATCGCCCATTACTGCTCCAATCTTTCCGCTAGAATGCTTTTCAACTGTATAATTTCTCGTTCGTAGTCGCGCGACTTTATCGCGCCTGGGTCGGCTTGTCGTATGCTCACAGCGCGATAAAGTCGCGCGGCTACGAACGGAGGATATCTTCGTCTCGCTGTTCTCAGTGTAGCGGCCTTTGGTTATAGTATGGTAAAAATGTAATCCAGATCAATTCACGCTTTCAAAACGTAGCCGACCCCACGCACGGCATGGATCAGATCGGGCTTCCCTCCGGCGTTGAGCTTGGCGCGAATGTAGTTCATATACACCTTGATGACCTCCAGCCCGGCCTCGCTATCGTAGCCCCAGACGCGCTCAAAAATACACCCTTTTGTCAGCACGTGACCGCTATTGCGCATCAGTAGTTCCAACAGATCGTATTCGCGTTTTGTCAGTTCCAGAGGTTCACCACCGCGCCAGGCCAACCGCGCCTCGGTATCCAGCGCCAGATCACCAACCACGAGTTTGTGGCTGGCATGCCGGGTTCCGATGACTCGACGCAGGCCGGCTCGGATGCGTGCCACCAGTTCCTCAAAGTCAAATGGCTTGGTGATATAGTCGTCAGCACCGCTATCCAACCCGGTGATTTTATCTTTCACTTCATCGCGGCCCGTGAGCATCAAGATGGGGAGCACTTTATCCTCCATATCACGCAGGCGACGACACACCTCAAAACCATTCATATCGGGCAGCATCACATCAAGCAGCACCAGATCTTGCGGGCAGATGCGCATATTTTCAAGCGCCGCCTCGCCGCTCGTCGCCACCTGCACAGTAAAGCCCTGAAAGGTCAGGCCGCGACTCAACGCGGAAGCGATAGATGGTTCATCTTCCACAACTAATATCCTTTTCATCTCTTCTATCTCCTGAATCAGAAAGCGAAACGGCAGGTCCTTCCTCCCGCTCACTTCCTGTTGTATAGCTCACAATAAGAGGTAATACAAGCGCAAACTGAACATAGTCGCCATCTGCCGAACGCAGGTCAAGTGTGCCGCGATGGGCAACGGCAATCCTACGCGCCAGATACAGACCCAGGCCCAGCCCGCGCGAGTGTGGACTTTTCACAAACGGCTGGAAGAGGCGCGGCAACAGCTCCGCAGGGATGGCTAGCCCTTGATTGCTTACTGTAAGCACCGCCACCTGTTCGTCCTCATGCCGCTCGATAGCCAGCTTGACCAGCACTGGCGTCCTTTTATAAGCGTGGGCAACGGCATTGGTCAGCAAGTTCTCCAGGGCCTGAGAGAGCCGCTCAACATCGCCAACAACCATCACGTTCTGGGGAGCATCCACCACTATCTGCATATCCGGCGTCTCAAACGTGTGGGCCGTTTCTCTTATCAGTTGCGTCAGATCAACGGGCTGTTCGTTCAAGGCAAAGAAACCTTGATCCAGACGGGCCACATCGAGCAGATCTGAGATCAGACGACTCAGACGATACAGCACGCTTTTGACCGCAGCAGCATCGTGGATATCCTCACCTCGCTTTTGCTGTTGCGCACGCATCTGCATCAGATCGACATGAATGCGTAGCGGCGTGAGATAGCCGCGCAGACTATGCGCAACCATCGTCAGCAGTTCTTCGGCCAGCATACGCCGGTTGCGCTGCACCGCTTCCTCTCTGAGACGCTCGCTCAGCTCCGTTTTATAGATCACCGTGCCAACCCAACCTGCGACCGCTTCGAGAAAGGAGAGATCTTGCTCTGAAAAAAAGTCGGGGGTACGCGAAGAGGCCATCAACACGCCTCGTCGCTCACCATTTACGTCCAACGCCACCGCCATCTCCGAACGCAGACCCAGCCCTTCAGCGCTTACCATGCCGCTGATACGATCTGGCTCCTGTTCGAGATGTCCTGTCAAATAGGTTCCGCCTGTCAGAAAAACCCTCACAATATAGCCGCCATTGGTCAGGGGCAAGCGGTTTAAGCCAAGCGCGTGCTGACGTTTTCCTAAAGGGGTATTGCTGGTCCCAAGCGCCACTAACGTATCTATCGAGGCATCGTAAAGGAAAACATCGACCTTCTCCGCTTCAAGCACCTCCGCCACCAGTTGTGCCATCTCATTGAGCGTCGCTTTGACTTCGAGAGCCTCCATCTTTAGCAGTCGTTCAAGCGTGAGCAAGAGCCGATCACGTTTCTGGCTCTCGTGGGACTCATTGGAAAGCTGACTCATCGCTGCATCTCTTTTTCCATCACAAAATCTCTTCCGTCGATTGGGGGAACTTCCTTTACAGGTTGCAGGTTCTCTATGCAATTGTTACACGCAATGCTCCGCTAAAAAGTTACCTCTACTGCATGTACACGCCTCAGCCTGAAAATTCCTGCTCCCCCTATCCCTTTTTACCGTCTTTTTACCATCGCCTCCTACACTTGAAACAGACCGCTCTCTTCTCTCAGAAGATAAATATGTACGTACAACAATATCGAAAGGATACATCTCATGGGACAACTCGATCAGAAGGTTGCAGTCATTACCGGTTCGGATAGCGGCATTGGTCGCGCTATCGCCATTGAGTTCGCGCGAGAAGGGGCGACCGTCGTCGTGAACTATGCCCACTCGCAACAGAAGGCGGAAGACACGCTTCAAGAAATTAAAAAGAATAACGGGAAGGCCATTGTCGTTCAGGCCGACGTGTCACAATATCAGCAAGTGGCCCATCTTATCCAGCAGACCGTGCAGCAATTCAACCGCCTGGATATCATGGTCAACAACGCTGGCATGGAGATCCACAGCCCATTTCTAGAAGAGACGGAGGAAAATTTTGACCGCGTGCTCGGAGTTGACCTCAAAGGGGCTTTCTTTGGTGCTCAGCTGGCAGCACGTGAGATGGTCAAACGCAAGACGGCGGGCCGCATTATCAATATCTCCTCGGTTCACGAAGACCTGCCTATGCCCGGCAACGTCCCCTATTGCTGTGCGAAAGGCGGCATGCGTATGCTCGCACGTACCATCTGTCTGGAACTGGCACCGCACAACATCACCGTCAATAACATCGGTCCAGGCGCAGTCCATACGCCCATCGATCGCGATGTCGAGGCCGACCCGGAGAAGATGGCGGCGCTCCTCAAAGAAATTCCACTGCATCGCATGGCCCAACCGGAAGAGGTGGCAAAACTGGCGCTCTACCTGGCTTCAGACGCCGCTGCTTACATCACTGGTGCCACTTACTTTATCGATGGCGGCCTGATGCGCAACACCGGTGGACTATAGGGGGTAGGCATGTCAGAGACGCAT